>PWRV01000029.1 GCA_003563455.1 Thioalkalivibrio sp. | reverse complement strand
CGCACCCGTCGCGGGTCAACTGATGTAGCCTCTCAGCTTGGTCTCGATGTTGCGCGGATTCTCGCCTTCCGCAATCGACGTGATCCCGTCGATGATCATCTCCCGGTAGGCGGTCTGGTCCTGGATCGTCGCCTTCAGCTTGTTGCACACGGGCAGAAAAAACAGGTTGGCCGACGCGATCCCGTAGATGGTGGCGACGAAGGCAGCCGCGATACCGGGGCCCAGCTTGTCGGGTTCGGCCAGGTTCTGCATCACCGCCATCAGGCCCATTACGGCCCCGATGATGCCGAGCGTCGGCGCGTAAATGCCCATGCTCTCGAACACTTTGGCCCCCTGCAGATCGAAGTGCTCGCGCGTACCCAGTTCCACGTCGAGGATGTTCCGGATCGTGTCCGGCTCGGTTCCGTCCACCAGCAGCTGCAGGCCCTTGCTCGAGAACGGGTCCGGTTCCTGTTCCGCCTGGGCTTCGAGGCCCAGCAGCCCCTCCTTGCGGGCGATCTGGCTCCAGCTGACGATCTTCTGGATCGCTTCCTCGGAGTCGATCCGCGGCGCATTGATGATCCACGGCAGGAGCCGCATCGCGTGCAGGAACACCGGAAGCTTGGCCTGGAGCAGCGCCGCGGCGAAGGTTCCGACCACGACGATGACGAAGGCGGCCCCGTTCCACAGGGCACCGACACCACTTCCCTTGGCAATACTGCCCCCGAGGATCGCGACCAGCGCCAGCAGCAGACCGATGGCACTCAGGATATCCATCGCGGGTTTCCAGCAGGCCGGCGCGGACGTCCCGACGCGAAGTGCCGTTCAGGCACGGATCACCTCCTCCCCTCGCGCTGCGGTCTGCCCTCGCGGTGCGGCACGCCCGGGCGAGTCCCGGTCCAATCGCTCATCCGCGCGCGAAGCCGGGTCAGCGCCTGTCCGTGCAGCTGGCAAACGCGCGACTCGGTGACGCCCAGCACCTCGCCGATCTCGCGCAGATTCAGTTCGTCGTCGTAGTACAGCGACATCACCAGCTTCTCCCGCTCCGGCAACCGGTCGACCTCGCGGGCCAGCCCCTCCCGGAAGTCGTCTTCCTGCAAACACTCCAGCGGGTCGGGTTCATTGCCGCGCAGCCGGTTCTCGCCCTCCGATTCCGGCTCGAAGATGTCCTCGAAGCTCAGTACCCGGCTCGACACCGAATCCCTGACCATGCGCTGATACTCCTCGACCCCCACACCCAGTTCCTCGGCCACCTCGTGCGGATGCGCCTCGCGGCCCTCGCGGTTTTCCACCAGACGCACCGCCTCGCTCACCCGCCGTGCGTTGCGGTGCACCGAGCGCGGCGTCCAGTCGGAGCGCCTGACCTCGTCCAGCATCGCCCCGCGGATACGGATACCGGCGTAGGTCTCGAAGCTCGCGCCCTGGGTCGCGTCGTAGTGCCGCGCCGCCTCGAGCAGACCGACCACCCCGGCCTGAATCAGGTCATCGACCTGCACATCTGCCGGCAGCCGTCCCATCAGGTGATAGGCGATCCGCTTTACCAGCGGAACGTGCCGGTCCACTAGCGCGTTGCGATCCATCGTCTCGGTCGGGTACATGGTCAGCTCCCGAACGACGACTGGTCCGGTTCAACGGAACCGGAACCCACCAGCCGTTCAACGAAGAATTCGATCTTGCCGCTGCTTCCCGCCGGTACAGGCCATGTATCGGCCTTGCGCGCCAATTCCTTGAATGCCCGGGCCGACGGGCTTCCCGGATAGGCATCGGCAACCGCCTTCTGGCGCTGCACCGACTTGCGCAGGGACTCGTCGTGCGGGATCGACCCCGCATGATCGAGGATCACGTCGAGGAAGCGGTCGCAGACCGCGGTGAGCTTGCGGAACAGCGCCCGTCCCTCCTCCGGACCGCGCACCATGTTCGCCAGTACCCGGATGCGCGCGACGCCGTGATCCCTGCTCAGGACCTTGATCAGGGCATAGGCGTCGGTGATCGACGCCGGTTCGTCACACACCACCACCAGCACCTCCTGCACCGCCCTGCAGAAGCTCGTCACGCTGTCGTGCAGCCCCGCTGCGGTGTCCACGACGAGCACGTCCAGGGGCCGGGTCATCTCGCTGAAGGCGCGGATCAGGCCCACGTGTTCCGCGGGGTCCAGATCCGCCATGCGCGCGACGCCGGAGGCGGCCGGGACAATGGAAATGCCGGCGGGCCCGTCGACCAGGATGTCCTCGAGATCCGCCTCCCCGGCCAGCACGTGCGAGAGATTGCGCCGGGGCTGCAGACCCAGCAGCACGTCGACGTTGGCGAGTCCGAGATCCGCGTCCATCAGCATCACCCGCCGCCCGGCCTGCGCCATCGCCACGGAAAGGTTGACGGAAACGTTGGTCTTGCCGACCCCGCCCTTCCCGCTGGCCACCGCGATCACACGGACCGGACCGGTTGTGTTCATCTGCCGCAGGCCGGCTGCCTGGTCTTCACGCTGATACATGGTTGTCAGAATCCGGGTTGTGGAGGAGACGCGGGTCGCCCGGAACGCGTTCCTCGGAGGTTTCGGATGCCAGTGCGACGGCCCGGTCCACCAGCCGCGCCGCACTGGCGGGCCGCAGATCCTCCGGCACCCGCTGCCCGTCGCTCAGGTAGATCAGCGGCAGGTCGGCGGCACACACGGCTGAAAGCAGGGGTCCGAGGCTTGCCGCCTCGTCCAGCCGGGTGACCACCGCGCCCGCGAGACCGAGGCAATCAAAAGACCGGAAGGTCTCCTGCAACACCCCCTGCTGCGTGGTGGCGGCGACCACCAGCAGGGTTCGCAGACCCGGCTGCGCCGTCAGTCCGGCCATCTCCTCGGCCAGCCGCAGGTCGCGCTGGCTCATGCCGGCGGTATCGATGAACACGCGGCGCTTGTCCCCCAGCCCCATCAGCACTTCACCGAGCTCCTGACCCGTTTGCGCCAGAAACACCGGAACGTCCAGAATCTGGCCGAAGGTCTGCAGCTGGCGGTGGGCGCCGATCCGGCAGGCATCGGTCGTCACGAGGGCCACGGAACCGGATCCGTACCGCCGTACCTCGCGTGCCGCCAGCTTCGCCACGGTGGTGGTCTTGCCCACGCCGTTCGGCCCGACCAGTGCGATGATACCCTCCCCCTCCAGCGACGTCTCGGGCGCGACCCGGATCCGCGCGGCGAGCCGTTCCAGCGCCTCGCGCCAGGCGGGCTCTCCCGCCTCGGTGTCGGAGACCGCCGCGGCGACCGCGCCCGCCAGGCCCTCCTCGATGCCCATCCGCTCGAGACGCCGGATGATCCGCGCGCGTCCGGGCTGGCGCTGCCGGAGATCGTTCCAGCCGAGACTGGCCAGCTGACCCTCGAGCATCGCACGCAGGTGTTCGATCTCGCGCTGCATCGCCGCCAGCGCGGGATTCTCCGTGCGCGCGGGCTCCCGCGCCGCGCGATCCGCCCTCGCCCCTGGCGCCGGCGCCCGGCGCACCCTGAGCGGCTGCAGCATCTCCACCCCTTCGACGGCCCCGTGCTCCGGCTCATGCTCCGGCCCGGGCTCGGATCCCGTCTCCGGCCAACTCTCCGCCAGGTCCTCCGCCGGGCTGTCCGGCAGCGCTTCGAAGTCGGCTTGCCCGCGGCGTTCAGGTTCCGGCTCGAAGACGGCGTCGAGCGGGTGGCGGCCGGCGGGCGCGGCTTCGCTGAAGGCCGACTCGTCGTAGTCCATCGCGGTCACGAGTTCCACCCCGCCGTCGACCTTGCGGCTGGAGAGGATCACGGCCTCGGGTCCCTGCGCGTCCCGCACCAGGCGGATCGCCTGGCGCATGTCGGGTGCGAAGAAGCGCTTGATCTTCATGATCCCGGGCACTCAGCGGGAGCTGCGTCGACCGCCTGCCTGCGGGACCGGGCCGCACGGTGCCCGGACCGCACCCGCGTCCCGCCGGCGGGCTGCCGCCGTCCGGTTGCCATCTCCGTTCCGTTCATCGCTGCACCCCCTACTTGCGCTCTTCCCGTCCGACCGTGGCCACCACGCGGATCCGTCTCGTGTCCGGGATCTCCGTGTAGGCCAGCACATGCAGTCCCCTCACGGCCGATCTCAGCCAGCGCGACACCCAGACCCGGATGTCCGGAGAAACCACCACCACGGTGGGTTCACCTGCCATCTCCTGCCGCTGGGCGGCTTCGGCGATGGACTTCTGGAGCCGCTCGGCGAGTCCGGGCTCGATCCCCGGACCACTGCCGCCGGCTCCCTGGGCGGACTTCTGCAAGATCTGTTCCAGTGACGGGTCGAGCGCGATCAGCGGCAGCTCCGCCGCGGTCCCGGCGATGTTCTGCACGATCGCGGGCGACAGCGAGACCCGGACTGCGGCGGTCAGAACGCCGGGATCCTGACTCTTGGCACCGTGTTCCGCCAAGGTTTCGGCGATGGTCCGGGTGTCCCGGATCGAGACCTGCTCCTCCAGCAGGTTCTGCATCACGCGCAGCACCACGCCCAGGCCAATGGTCTTTGGCACCAGGTTCTCGACCAGCTTCGGTGACTGCCGTGCCAGCGCGTCGAGCATGTGCTGGACCTCCTCGTGGCCGAGGAGCTTCTGCGCGTGTTCCTTCAGCACCTGCGACAGGTGCGTGGCCACCACCGTGCCGGCGTCGACGACCGTGTAGCCGAGACCCTGCGCCTGCTCGCGCAGCGCGGGATCGATCCACACCGCGTCCAGCCCGAAGGTCGGATCCTTGGTGGCGGTTCCCTGGATGTCGCCGAAGACGCGCCCGGGATTGATCGCCAGCTCCTGGTCGGGGAAGACTTCGCCCTCGCCGGCGGTCACCCCGGTCAGCGTGATGCGGTAGTGGTTCGGGCCGAGATCCAGATCGTCCCGGATGTGCACCGGCTGGATCAGGAAGCCCAGCTCCTGCGACAGCTTGCGCCGCACGCCCTTGATGCGTCCCATCAGCTGTCCGCCCTGGCTGCGGTCCACCAGCGGAATCAGCCGGTAGCCCACCTCGAGACCGACCAGATCGACCGGCGGCACGTCGTCCCACGACAGGTCGCGCAGTTCGGGACTGGACGGTGGCCCCGACGCCACCACCGGCTCCAGGTCCGCCTCCTCCGCGGCCCGGCGCTGTGCACTGAGGTAGGCGCTCGAGGCCATCAGGCCGGCGAGCGACAGAAAGACCATGTTGGGCATCCCCGGCACCAGCCCCAGCGAACCCACCACGCCCGCGGCGACGTACATCGCCTTCGGGGTCTCGAACATCTGCTGGAAGACCTGGCGGCCCATGTCCTGGGAGGCGGAGACACGGGTGACGATGATCGCGGTGGCCGAGGACAGCAGCAGCGAAGGGATCTGTGCCACCAGTCCGTCGCCGATGGTCAGCAGCACGTAGTTGGTCGCCGCGTCGCCGACGGCCATCGCGTGTTGCATGGTGCCGATCACCAGACCGCCGATGATGTTGATCGCGAGGATCAGAATGCCGGCGATCGCGTCACCGCGCACGAACTTGCTCGCACCGTCCATCGAACCGTAGAAGTCCGCCTCCTGCGCCACCTCGTCGCGGCGCCGGCGCGCCTCGTCCTGGGAAATCAGGCCCGCGTTCAGATCCGCATCGATGGCCATCTGCTTCCCGGGCATCGCGTCCAGGGTGAACCGGGCGCTGACCTCGGACACCCGGCCGGCACCCTTGGTGACCACCACGAAGTTGATGATCACCAGAATCAGGAACACCACCAGGCCGACCGCGTAGTTGCCACCCACGACGAAGTCGCCGAACGCCTGGATCACGTTGCCGGCGGCGTCGGTCCCGGTATGGCCGTTCAGCAGGATCACTCGCGTTGAGGCAACGTTCAGCGCCAGGCGCAGCAACGTGGCGACCAGCAGCACGGTGGGGAAGACCGCAAACTCGAGCGGACGCGGGGTGTACACCGCGACCAGGATCACGACCAGCGACAGCGCGATGTTGAAGGTGAACAGCACGTCGAGCGCCAGTGGCGGCAGCGGGATCACCAGCATCACCAGCAGCGCCATCAGCAGCAGCGGCGTGACCACCCCCGCCTTGCCGACCTGTCGAAGGGTGTCCGTGAAGGCGTTCATCGATCATCCTCGGGCGGGCGCGCGCCCCGCTGCAGTTCGTCGGGCACGGGCAGGTCGGTCGGCGGTTCGGGCTGGCGCGCGCCCGCCTGGCCGGCGGTCCGCAGCTGGTAGACGTAGGCGAGCACGTGCGCCACCGCGACGTACAGTCCCGCCGGAATCTCCTGATCGACGCGGGTGCTGTAATAAAGGGCCCGGGCCAGCGGCGGCGCCGCGAACAGCGGCACGCCCGCCGCCCGGGCCCGCTCGCGGATCTGGGCCGCCATCAGGTCGGCGCCCTTGGCCACCACCCGCGGCGCCCGCATGCCCTCCTGGTCGTAGCGCAGCGCCACCGCGAAGTGCGTGGGGTTGGTGACCACCACGTCCGCTTTCGGCACCTCGGCCATCATGCGTCGCGACGCGATCTCCTGCTGGGTCTGACGGATGCGGCTCTTGACCTCGGGCTTGCCCTCGGTCTCCTTGAACTCGTCCTTTACCTGCTGCTTGGTCATGCGCAGCTGCTTCTGGTGGTTCCAGAGCTGGAAGGGCACGTCCACCAGCGCGACCAGGATCAGCGTTGCGGCCAGGGTCAGGAAGGTCCAGCCGATCATGTAACCGGCATGCATCAGTCCGCGCTCCAGGGGCTGGTGCCCGAGTCCCATCAGCGCATCGGACAGTTGCCACAGCAGCGTGCCGCCGACGGCCGCGATCAGCACGAACTTGATCAGCGTCTTGCCGAATTCCATCAGCCCCTGCAGCGAGAAGATCCGCTTCAGGCCGGAGATCGGGTTCAGCTTGCTCCACTTCGGTGCCATCGCCTGGCCCGAGAACCGGCCCCCTCCCAGCGAGAGCGGACCGAGCACGGCGGCGACGATCAGCAACAGAAAGAACGGGAGCAGCATCACCAGCCCCTCGGTGATACGCGTCTGCAGCACCACGTGCAGCGTGCCGGTGTCGAGCAGCAACTCCCGCTCCACCGTCCAGCTGCGCCGAAGAATCTCCTGCAGACCCTGAAAAAGACCGCCTCCCATCAGCAGCAGGCCGCCGGCGCCGCCAAGCAGCACCAGCGTGGTGTTCAGTTCCCGCGAGCGCGCGACCTGGCCCTTCTCACGGGCCTCGCGCAACCGTTTCGGAGTCGGTTGTTCGCTTTTTTCCTGGGAGGTGTCGTTTTCGGCCATCGCCTAGCGCCCGGTGTTCTGGCCGATCAGCGTGAAGGCATCGGCAAGGAGTTCGGTGAACTGCGGCACCAGTACCGGCAGCGTGAGCATCAGCAGCACGAAGCCGAGCAGGATCATCATCGGGAAACCGACCGCGAAGATGTTGAGCTGCGGGGCCGCGCGCGTGACCACGCCCATCGAGAGGTTGACCAGCAGCATCGAGGCCACTGCCGGCAGCGCGACCAGCAGCGCGTAGACGAACATTGTGCTGCCCCAGCTGATCAGCGCCCAGAGTTCCACGCGCGTGATCCCGTCGACCGTCACGGGCATGCTGTGGAAGCTCATCAGGGTCAGTTCGATCAGCGCGACGTGCCCGTTCAGCGCGAGGAAGATCAGCGTCGACATGATCACGAAATAGGTGGAGACCACCGGGACCTGCACCCCCTGCTGCGGGTCCACCATCGAGGCGAAGCCGAGACCCATCGACAATGCGATGGTCTCGCCGGCCTGGGTCATCGCGCTGAAGACCATTTGCAGCACGAAGCCGATGGTCAGACCGATCATGATCTGCTGCACGGAGATCACGAGTCCGGCAAGGCTCAGGGGCTCGACCGCCGGCGGCAGCGGGATCAGCGGGGCCACGACCAGCGCCAGCAGGAAGGCGAAGGCGAGCCGGATCCGCACCGTCACCATGCCCGCACCGAACAGCGGTGCGGCCATCAGCATCGCGCCGATGCGCAGGAAGGGCCACAGGAGCGACCCGACCCAGGCGGTGATCTCGGCGGTGGTGAAATGCATCGTCGCGCGCTCT
>PWRV01000229.1 GCA_003563455.1 Thioalkalivibrio sp. | reverse complement strand
CCGTAGCACGCTGCAAGTCGCGTTTGCAGCAAGGTCAATCTGCCAACCGCGGGTCCGCTGATCCCGGTCTGCCAAACGGGCATTGTATGCACTGGCAAGGTCATCTCGGCATCCTGCGCTCGCTGGTGATTTACTGGAGACCCGGCCGCCAGCCGGGGCTGCGGCAGCTGTACCGCCCCTTCCTGCCCTTCGGTGCGCTCGTGTTCGACGTCGGTGCCCACCTCGGGGACCGGACCCGGGCATTCTCCGATCTCGGCGCCCGCGTGGTCGCCCTGGAACCCCAGCCGGAACTGTTTCGCTGGCTGCACCGTCTGGTGGGGTCGCGGGAGGGCGTGACCCTGCGCCAGGAGGCGGTCGGCAGACAACCGGGCGAAGCCAGGCTTGCGATCAGCCGCCGGACGCCCACTGTGTCCACACTTTCCCGGGACTGGCAGGAGCGACTGCACAGCCGCAATGTGTCCTTCCGGGGCGTCTCCTGGGAGGAATCGGTGTCGGTGCCGGTCACCACCCTGGATCGACTGATCGCCGAGTTCGGACTGCCGGACTTCTGCAAGATCGACGTGGAAGGCTTCGAGGCCGAGGGGCTCGCCGGTCTCAGCCAGCCGGTGCCGGGTCTGTCCTTCGAGTTCGTCGCCGGAACGCTGGAGGTTGCACTGGATTCGGTGGCGCGGCTGGAGGCGCTGGGCCGCTACGAGTTCAACGCGATCGCCGGGGAAGGCCGCCACTTTCTCTTCGAGCGTTGGCAGAATGGCGAGGAGATCCGGGACTGGGTCGAGGCGGGCGCCGGCGGCCTGCGCTCCGGTGACGTCTATGCCCGGCTGACGGATACTGGCGAGGGCGACATTCCGGAACGGGACTCCGCCGGAGCCCGTTCTGCGCGATCGGCTTGACAGCCGGGATGCCCGGGGGAAGGCTGCGTTGATGAACACCGACGGTTTCGTGCGCTGGCAGGACATGACCTCGCCCGAGATTCGGGCGCTGGCTTCGCGCGACCCCGTGGTTGTGCTGCCGCTGGCGGCGATCGAACAGCACGGCCCGCATCTGCCGCTTTCGACGGATCTCGACATCGGCCTCGGGCTGCTGGATGCAGCGGCCGAACACCTGCCCGAAGGGCTGTTGGCGGTCGTGCTGCCACCGGTCGCGATCGCGACCAGCATGGAACACACGGCCTTCCCGGGCACGCTCAGCCTGGACCCGGAGACGGCACTTGCGCAGATCCGCCAGCTTGGCGCCGCGGTGGCCGGCGTGGGGTTCCGGAGGCTGCTACTCTGCAACAGTCACGGCGGGAACACGCAGCTGATGGATCTTGGCGGGCTGCATCTGCGCCGCGACCAAGGCCTGCTTGTAGTGAAATGCAGTTATTTTCGGCTCGGGCTGCCGGATGATGTCGGTCTCCCGGCCGGGGAGCTGCGTCATGGCTACCACGGCGGTGCGCTGGAGACGGCGATGATGCTGCACCTGGCCCCCGACCGGGTGCGTTTGGAGCATTGCGCTGACCGGGTATCCGTCGGCGCGCGTCTTGAAAAAGAGATGAATTTCCTTGGCCCGGAGGGCCCGGCGGCGTATGCCTGGATGACCCAGGATCTCCACCGCGACGGCGTGGTCGGCAACGCGCTGCTCGCCGACGCGACCCTCGGCGGCAGGCTGGTGGGGCATTACGGCGCCGCGATTGCAGCGGTGCTGCGCGAGACTGCGGCGTTCCCCCTCGATCTCCTGCAGCCGGGTGCACAATGAGGGTTCCGGGTCGCGCTCTGCAGTCCGTGCCGCCGGGGCAGCGCCAGCGGGCCGCCGGGACAGTCTGCGAGTGACCGGGGATACCGGGGATACCGGGGATACCGGGGATACCGGGGAGGACGCGGCGTGGGAGCGGATCCTGCGAGCGCGCGAGCGGCTGCGGATGCCCCGTCGGCATGCGGTCGGCGCTGGCCCGCCCCTTGAGCCCCCGGATGCCGATCGCTCGCAGCTGGAGTCGATCTATCTGCCGCTGCTGCGCGACGGCGGGCTGGTGATTGCGCAACTCGGGCAGACGCTCGACGGGCGGATCGCCACGCGGAGCGGTCACTCACACTTCGTCACCGGACCTGCGGACATCGTGCATCTGCACCGCCTGCGGGCCCTGGTGGATACGGTAGTGGTCGGCGCCGGGACTGCGATCGCCGATGATCCACAGCTCACGGTCCGCGAGGTGTCCGGCCGGAACCCGGTCCGTGTGGTGCTGGACCCGTCGGCGCGCGTCCCTTCGAATCGGCGCATGTTCCATGACCACCGGACGCCAACGTTCTGGATCGTTGCGCCCGAGGCCGATCCGGGGCCGGTCCCCGGCGGGGTCGAAGTGTTGCGGCTGGAAGTGGGCCCGACGGGCTGCGGTTTCGAACCCCGGGACGTGCTGCGGTTGCTGGCCGCGCGGGGACTGGAACGGGTGCTGGTTGAGGGCGGCGGCATCACGGTTTCGCGGTTTCTCGATGCCGGCGTGCTGCACCGGCTCCATGTGACCGTCGCGCCGCTGCTGCTGGGCTCGGGGCGGCCCTCGCTGACCCTCGATCCGGTGGACAGGCTGGATCAGGCGCGCAGGCCCCGCTGCCGTCAGTTTTCGCTCGGCGATGACGTGCTGTTCGATCTGGATCTCGATGCCTGATCCGGCTTGGCCCGGGCCCCGCTCGCCTGCCCGCCGGCCAGTCCGAAGGCGCCGGGCAGTGCAGCCACCAGGAACAGCAGACCGAAGGCCACCGCCACCGCAACGCCCTCCGCAACGGCCAGGCCGGTGGCGGTCCACAGCAGCGCAGCCGCACCCTCGCGCACGCCCCAGCCGGCGACGCTGATCGGAAGCATCATCACCAGCAGTATCGGCGCGATCAGCGGTAGCAGGACGCCGAGCGGAACCGTCACACCGAGCGCCCGCGCAGTCGCGGCGTAGGCGGCGAGATTGGCGGCGGTCACCAGGATCGCGGTGATCAGCTGCACCAGCAGGACCGAGGCGGGCAGGTAGGCACGACGCGCATCGCTCCGGAACTGGGTGAAGGCGGCCCGGATCGCCGGCAGCAGCGCGCGCAGCGCCCAGACCAACAGCAGCACGGCCACCACGGCAGCAGCCGCCCAGATCCAGTGGGCCTGCATGGCCGGACGCAGGGCAGGGATGGCGGCAAGGGATGCCAGCGCGACGCCCACCATCACCGCCTGCACGAGCGCGCGTTCGAGCACGACCGCGTGCACGGCCGTGCGGGTACGCGCGGTGAGGCGGGCGTGCCGCCAGGCCCGCGACACGTCACCAAGGATGCCGCCGGGCAGCAGCTGGTTCAGAAAGACCCCCAGGTAGTATTCCCGCAGCGCATGCCGGTAGGACATCCGCATGCCGAGTCGCAGCGCGGTGAAACGCCAGCGCCACGCGAGCAGCGCGATCTGGAAGACCAGTGCGGCGACGGCCGGCAGTGCCCAGCGCAAGTCCAGCTGCGCCAGGTGTTTGCCGATCTCGCGCGCGTCGACCAACAGCAACAGGACGAGCAGGAGCCCGGCGCTCAGCCCCAGCTGCATCAAACCCTTGTGCCTCGGGCTCACCGTGGTGCATCCGGGAGGGCCAGCAGGTCGCGGTGACTCACCTGCAGCTCCGTGCGACCGGAGCGGAGATCCTCCACGCGTCTTGCACCCCAGTCCCGGAGGGTTCCGGTCTGCTCGGGAAAGGCCTCGGCGGCGGCGTTGCCCCAGCCGGCGATCAGCTGCCGGGCGAGCGGCAGCGAGGCGGCATCGAGGTACCAGGAACTGGGTTCGATCCAGACGCGGTACCCGACCTGCCGGAACCGTTCGGCCGCCTCCTCGGTGGCCTGCGGACCGAGCGCGGCCCCGAGCCCCTTGTCGCGCTCCTGGTGGACGTTGACGGCGGTTCGCACAAATTCGTCGTCCGGGTCGGGCGCGGTCCAGCTGACACTGCCATCGTAGCTGAGCACCAGCAGCGCAGCGGTGTGGTCGCGGGCACACGCGCGCACCAGTCGGTCCAGCCAGTCCGCGGATACGAGATCGAGCAGGGCCGATGCGGTCACGAGATCGGCTCCTGTCGCGGGCAGATCCCAGTCCCGGAGGTCCGCCTGCTCGGTCTGCAGGCGGGCCGTTCGGGCATCGACCGGAGCCCGGACACGACCCAGCAATTCCGGGTCATGATCGACGAGGGTCCATTGCTGCGGCGCCGGCAGCCGCGGTGCGAGGTAGCGCAGGTTGGATCCGGTGCCGGAGCCGAGATCCACGATCCTCAGCGGCTTGTCAGCGCTGCACCACTCCTTCCGCAGGCGCTCAAGCAGCGCGAGCGACCGCGCGGCGTGATCGGCGGGCTCGCGCAGGGTCAGCCAGTCGGCTGCAAAGCGCTCGTTCATGGTGCCTCCAGTTCCGCCACCACTGCGGCGAACTGCCGGGAGACCTCTTCCCAGGACGGCAGTGCCCGGGCGTGATCCAGGGCACCGCGGGCGAGCGCGGCGCGCAGTTCCGGATCATCCAGTACCCGTGCCAGCGCCTCGGCGAGGGCGTCGGTGTCTCCGGGCGTGATCAGGAGGCCCGCGGTGGCGGGAACGGTCGACGGGATGGCACCCCCGCGCGTCGCGACGACGGGCAGGCCGTGGGCCATCGCCTCGGTGAAGGCCATGCCGTAACCCTCGTACCAGGAGGGCAGCACGAAGACCGCGGCGCGTCGGTACAGCTCCCCGAGTACCGGTTCGGTGCACTCGCCACGGATCTCCACGGCGCCCTCGAGCCCGAGGCGCGCAATCTGTGTACGCACGCGTTCGGCGAACAACGGATCCCGGACATCGCTCCCGGCGAGGACGCACTGCCAAGTCCGGTCCTGCACCCGCGCCAGCGCATGCACCAGCAGGTCCTGTCCCTTGCGCGGCACCAGCGCCCCGACACAGAGCAGCAACGGTGCCGCCGTCCTCCCCGGCGGATCACTCGCCGCCGTGGCGTCGATGCCCGGCGTCACGACCCGCAGCGGCGGCGCCGGTTGCAGCCACTGCTGCAAACGTTCGGCGGTATGGGGGCTGGTCGCGATGAGACCGTGACACGCGCGCAGGGCGGAGCGCTCCAGTGCCTCAAGTTCCGTCGCGCGCGTCTCCGGCAGGCCGGTCTCCTCGCACAGCGGGTGGTGGACCAGCCCGAGCAGCGTCAGGCGATCGCGGTGACGGCCGGCCGGTGCAGGCAGCCCGCCGAGAGCAAGTCCGTCGATCACCACGGTCGAGCCGGCGGGGAGAGTGGAGAGCGTCGCCTCCAGCGCCTCCTCCGCCCGGGCGTCGGGACCGGGAAAGCTGCCCGGAAGGCAGTGGACCCCTGCGGGCCTTCCCAGGTCGCGCAGACCGGCGACGATCCGTTGGTCGTAGATGTCCCCTCCGGTGCGCTGATCGAGTCTGCCGGGCACTACCAGGTGGAGTTCGGGATGTGTCAAAGGGGTCCTTCGTAGGCGGCCCAGGCTACGTGAGACTCGTGCAGGGTCACCCGCAGGGCGGACAGCCCGGATGCCGATGGTCCGAGCTTTCCACGCTGGATCGCATCGGCGAGCAGCGCGTGGAGCTCGCGGGCCAGAAATTCCGTCGTGGTGTTGCGGCCCTCGAATTCCGGGTGATCGTCCAGGTTCTGGTAGTTCATTGTCGCGAGGATCGCCGCCAGCTGCTGGCTGGCGAGACCGATATCGACCACCAGGCCGTCCTCATCGAGCTCTTCGCGGATGAAGGTGGCGTCGACAACATAGGTGGCTCCGTGCAGGCGCTGGGCCGGGCCGAATACCTCCCCGGTGAAGCTGTGGGCAATCATGAAGTGGTCGCGGACATTGAGACTGTACATGGTGGCTCCTGAAAGGGAAGCTGCAGAAATCGGGGACAGAATGCATGACCTTCGCGGGCGTCCTTCGTTCCGGCACCGCGCGCCGCGGCCTGGCGGATCCGGTGCGGCACCTCAAGGGTGCCGGATCCGGTGACACAGAGTCGTGCCGGGTGAACGTGTGAGCGACTCCAGTACCCTTGGGAGTTCACCGAAACGACTTTCCCCGGTCACGAGGATGTCGAGTACGTCGTTGCACAGGAGCCGAAGCGCGAGTTCCGTTCGCCGCCGGTAGTCCCAGCGGGCCTGCCGGTGCACCGGGATCCTGCCCACCTGGCTGCTGCGCAGGACCAGCCTGCGGGCGTGGAAATCCTCACCCAGGGGCGCCGGCACCACGCGGTCGCCGTACCAGCTGAGTTCGAGGATGGTGCTCTCCTTGCCCGCGATGCGCAGGGCGTCCGCGAGTCCCGCAGGCTGACCGCTGGCGTGGATGACCAGGTCGCTGTCTTCGAGTCCGTTCGCGTCTGGCTGAAACTCGAGTCCGAGGGCCGCTGCGACCGCCTCCCGCGCGGGGTTGGTGTCCACCAGCGTCACTGCGGTCCCGGGTACCTGCCGGCACAGCCAAGCGGTCAACAGACCGAGCACGCCGCCGCCGATCACCGCGATCCGGTCGCCGGCCAGCGGCCCGGCATCCCAGAAGGCATTGACCGCGGTCTCCATGTTGGCCGCGAGGACCGCGCGTTCGGGCGGGAGTCCGGCCGGCAGAGGGATCGCCGCTGCTTCCGGCACCCGGTACCGGTCCTGGTGCGGGTACAGGCAGAAGACGGTCTCGCCGAGACGGTCCGCGGGCCCCTCGACGATGCGGCCAACGCTGATGTAGCCGTACTTTACCGGCCCGGGAAATTCGCCCGCCTGAAACGGTGCGCGCATCGCCTGGTACTGGCTCCGGGGCACGCGGCCGGCGAACACCAGGGTCTCGGTGCCGCGGCTGATCCCCGAGTACAGCGTTTCGACGGTGACCTCGCCGGTTTCCGCCGGGTTGAGCGTCTCGCTAAGGATCGCACCCTTTCCGGGTTCAAGGATCCAGAAGGCGTGCGCGGTATCCGTCGCCATATCGCGGGTCTCTCGCTGGGCTGTGTCGCTGCATGGTAAACATGCGGTCCCCGAACGTGCCACAACCAATTGCATCGCTCGTGGTCAGATGGGGTTGCAGGACTGCTGCCAGGGCCACCCGGTGCCGGCGCCGATGCGAAGCCAACAAAGCGGAATCAGAAGATGGAACGATCCTCCGAGTACGCCCTGATCGCGCAGGACCGGGATTCCGGCGAGCCCACCCGGCCGATCACCTGGCGGGAGGCCGTTGCGGGGCAGGCGCAGGCCTGGCGCATCGAAATTCTGCTCGGTGCGGTTCTGGTGATCGCGGTGTCGCTGCCGCTGATGCTGTTCACCGGGCTCAGCGGAGGATACCTGGCCACTGCGCTGCTGCTGTTCGCCGCGCTGACATTGCTTGTGCTGTTCACTGCCCCGGCGCATTTCCGCACGCGGGGTCCCGGACCGGCCAATCGTGTGACCTTCCTGCGCGCGGCGCTGGTGGTGCCCATTGCGGCCGGGGTCCTGCATCCTTCCCTGCTGGAGGCTGCGGTCATCCATGCGCTTTTTGCCCTGGCGGTAATCGCCCTGGTCCTGGACGGCGCCGACGGCGCGCTGGCGCGCCGCTCCGGCCGGGTCACGGCCTTCGGGGCACGCTTCGACATGGAACTCGATGCGGTGCTGATCCTGGTGCTCGCGATCCTGGTATGGCAAACCGGGAAGGTCGGGCCCTGGGTATTGCTTATCGGTCTGATGCGCTACGGCTTTGTCGTGGCGGGCTGGTATTGGCGCTGGCTGCAGGGGGCGTTGCCGCCCAGCCGCCGGAGGCAGACGCTTTGCGTTGTGCAGTCGGTGGCGCTTCTGATCGCACTGGCCCCTCCGGTGCCGCCCGCCTTCGCGGTGGCCGCATCCCTGGGTGCGCTTGCGCTGCTGGTCTATTCCTTCGCGGTGGATACCCGCTGGCTCTACCGGCACCGGGCATCGGACTCAGCCGCGCGCAGTGGGCCATGCGGATAGTTGGACACGACGACAACGGAGGCTTCCATGCGTTTAGGAGACTGGCGGCCATTCGGCCGTGTGCCCGAGATTTCCGCGGAAGAACTGCAGAAGGAACTCGAGAAGGACGCAGTGCAGGTCGTTGATGTGCGCACTGGTACCGAGTTTCGCCGGAGCCGCATTCCCGGGGCACGGCATCTGCCTATCACGGCCTTCAGCGAGCAGGGACTGGATTCGCTGGAGCTCGATCGGAGCAGGCCGGTGGTGGCGATCTGCCTCACCGCGCATCGGAGCATTCCGGCAGTCCGGAAGCTGCGCGAGCGGGGTTACGATGCCCGGCAGCTCCGCGGCGGAATGCGGGCGTGGTGGAGGAGCCGCGGTCGCTGCGCGCGGGGCTGAACCTTCGACCCCGGGTCGCGGGCCGGTTGTCCGGCGAGCGTTTGTGCCAACCCCGTCGGAACGAATCTGTGAGCAGAGGGCTTGCCCGCACCGCCGGTTCTGGGCTATCCTTCATTTGCACATAATGATACGCTAATATAGAAAATAGTCCTGGATTCGGGTCGGCCGAATCCACCTTGCGACGATGTCAGGGGAGTCCCTGCATTCGGTACCTCGCCCCGGTTGATCGGTGGGAACGGGAAACAACGCAGGCGTCCCTGCAATGCAGTTCATTGAAAACAACCTGTTTTGAGCGAATATTACAGGAGAATAATCATGCGCAAGTCCTTGAAAATGATTGCAGCTTCCGCCCTCGTGCTCGCCTTTGCTGTGCCGATGCAGTCGAGCGCCCAGTGGTACGGCCCGGGATACGGCTATGGTCCCTACTATGGCCCCGGTTATTACGGACCCGGCTGGGGACGTGGCTGGGGTGACATGTTCGGTTTCGGTGACATGTTCGGTGACTTCGACTTCTCGATGCGCGGAACCGGTCGTGGCTGGGGCCGCGGCTACGGTTATGGCGATGCCTACGGTTATCACCATCCGTACTATCGTGGTTACCACGGCCCCCGTGGCTGGGGCGCCCCCTACTATGGCGGTCCCTGGGGAGCCCAGGCACCGCAGCAGGAAGAGAACGACTAAGACCGTCAGTATGAGGTGAAGACAGCGGGCCCGGTCTCTGGACCGGGCCCGCTGCGTTTCAGGGCTGCTTCGGTCACCGGCCCGAAACCACGATGTAGGACCGATTGGCAAATTTCTCCCCTCCCACGCAAGCGGGGGAGGGAGCTTTCATCGTCGGGGGTGGTGCCGTGCAGGTTAGTGTGCCTGCGGCTCGGTCTCGCTGCGCAGTCGCTCGAGGGCCTCGGGCAGTCCGCGCGCCGGCACGTGGAAGCCGGTGGTGCCCCGGCGCATGCGGCCCTCCTCGGAGTAGAAGACCCGCGTGAGCTCGACGCGAAACGACCCGCGTCGCTCGATCCTGGACATCTGCGCATCGCTGAACTCGATCCAGCAGATCGGGCCGGCGCAATAGCCGTCTTCGGCACGTACCGATCGGCGCAGGGTGGGGGTGTCGAGCGTGGACTGGATCAGCTGAAAATCCTCACCGATCCAGGCAGCGGCAAAGAGCCACCCATCGCCCTCGGGGATGAAGGCCATTGGCGTTCCCTCGCGGTCCAGCGCGGCGTGACAGCGTTCCGATTCGGGCACCAGCGGCGACGGCGCACAGCGGTACTCCCATTCTCCGGGGAGGAACTGTCCGCAAGCCGAGAGCAACGCAATCGCGGCGACGGCGATTCCCGCCCGCATTATCCGCCGCCAGCCATCATACCCGGCCAGCGGCGCTTTCCGGCGGGAAACGCGCCTCCCGCGCGGCGGCACGTCAGACGGCCGAGGAATCCCCGGTTGCCGGGTCAACTGACGTCTGCCGACGTCGGGCGCCGGTGGCTGTGGTCGCCAACGGTTGCCTCGTCCGGTCCGCGCAGGCGTCGGATCTGGTGCGGACGTGCATCGACAACGATGCCGTCACGGGTCAGCACCTTCACCCGGTAGCTCGGGTTGGTCCGGTATTGCATGCTGAGGAGGTCCATCGAGGTCCGGGGCGCCAGGGGGCTCACGATCACGCCCAGAGCGCCGTTCCATTCCGTGTAGTAGCTGGCATTCTGCATGATGACCAGTTCGCCGACCTTGAACGTCATAGGGGCTGTCCTCACTCGAGGAAAATCGTTACTGATGGGCCGCCACGCCGATCCGGGGCTACACGGAATCCGACCGCGTTCAGCCCTGGCCCGAGTATAGCGAATGTGCCGGATCCGGGCTCCGAATCCGGCCTGCGGACAGCGCCGCTGATCAGCGCCAGCCCGACTCGAGGCCGCGAATGTCTTCCACCTCCTCGGGCCAGGAGACCGTGAAGCCGAACCGCACCTCTTCTGTCGCACCGGGGGCGGGTTCGAGATCCCAGGCAAGCACGCCGAGACGGCCATCGACGTCGCGTTCAGCCGGTTTGGTGGTCTCCGCCGTCAGCTCCACCTGGATCCGCTCATCCCGGGACACCGGCAGGCGATCGAGCACCGTCACCGGCAGTGCCCTGTCATGACGATTGGTGACCGTGATGCGATAACTTCGCTCCAGACGCTGTTGACGCCTGAGCAAGCCCTGCCGGCCGGTACTGTCGCGGTCGAGCATGCGCTCGACCTCGATCCGGTCGTCAACGCCGAAGGCGAGATTCAACGGTGCGCCAGGGGCCCCCGTCCCGACCCGCGTTCGACCCACCAGTTGCCCGTCCTGGAACAGGGTCACGGATCCGGGCAACAGCGGCGTGTCGCCCTCGAAGACCGTCTCCGCAAACAGAAACGCGTGCGGAGACAACAAAGGGACGGCGCGAACCGAAAGATCGGCCTCGTTCTCGTCCCGCGCCAGCAGGAAACGCTGGAGCCGGTTGTCCGGCGGCAGGGAGATCCGGCCCGGAACCCGGTAACGGCTAACGAAACCGGTGGTCTCCAAAGCCGCGGCCTCGACGGTGGCATGCGCGGGAGCCGCCAGCGCGTCTCGCGCGCTGATCTCGTGCCGCGAGACGGTTTCGGGTTCGGGACCTGCGTCGATGAACCACGGCTGCAGCTCGGGCAGGCGCCCACCCAGTGCGGGGCGGGCGGTGGACAGGTGCAGCGTCACATCCTCCCAGGACTCGCCCGTATTCTGGCGGACCTGGGCCTGTTGCACCCACTCCATCCGGCCGGCGACAGTATCCAGCCGCGCCGCGTACAAGGGCGCCCAGGTGGCGCCGGGAATTTCATATTCGAGGATCAGTCTGGCAGTGCCGGCTTCGGCGGCGGAGTAGTGGACAGCGGCCTCGAGCGTGTCGCGCCGATCCGTGCGCAAGGCCTCCAGTTCCCTGCGGATGCGGTCGATTTCTTCGTCGATCTCGCGGATGTCCTCGTCGATCAGCGTGATTCTCTCCAGTGTCTCGAGGGCCCCGTCTCCGATCATGCCCCAGGAGCGGTGCCAGTCGTTGGGCGGGAGTCCGGGTTCCACCGCGCCGGCATTCTCGGTCAGGTGCCGAATGAATTCGAGCTTGATCTCCTGGGCCTGACGCCGGTCCACGAGCCGGCGGCGTGCATCCTGCCCGGATTGCAATGCCTCCGTGAGGCGCTGCTCCTCGGGATGCGCGAAATCCCGGCCGTGGACGATGCGGGTCTCGGCGTGGTGCAGGCGCAGTCCGTCCAGTCCTTCGGCCCGGACTTGCAGACTCGCCGGATCGAGGCGCGGCGGCAGCGGATGAATGCGCGCAACACCGTCCCCGCGGCTGATCTCGACCGTATGAATCCGTGTCACGGTGGCCCGGTCCGGATACACGGTGACTTCCGAGATCCCTTCCGCCAGCACGGCGGTCACTGGGAGCAACGCCGCGCCGCAGAAAAGCAGCGACGCGACCGAGGACTTGCGGAACGAAAGGGTCATCGGGGCTCTCCGACAGGTGCGGGTCTGCAGCGACCCGCTCGTCCACCAATGTAGCGCGGGGGTTTTCCGGCGTCGATCCGACGGGGCCGGGTATCGTCGCTCAGTCCTGCAACTGAATGATGTATCCACCCGAGCGCTGGTCGCGTTCGAGGCCGATCAGGCCCGCCTGCCCGGCCTCTTCGAGCAGTGCGCTGAAGGGCCGGAACCCGTAGTAGCTCTCGTTGAAGCCGGGTTTGCGCCGCTTGATCGCCTGCTTGACCATCGAACCCCAGATGGGCTCGCCCTCGCCGCGCTCGGCCTGCAGTGCCTCGGCCGTTTCGACAACGAGCTCCATTGCCTGCTGACGCCGCTTGCCGTTGTCCCGGTCGCCGGGTTTCGCGGATGGTTCCCCCTTGCCGGCGGCCTCGGCGCCCTTGCGCGGTTTGCGGCTCTTGCGAGCTTCCTCACGGACCAGATCGTCGTAGTAGATGAACTCGTCGCACGCGGTCGTAAGGAGGTCGGAGGTGGACTTCTTCACCCCGACACCGATCACGAGTCGATTGTTCTCGCGCAGCTTGGCCACGAGCGGCGAGAAGTCCGAATCGCCGCTGATGACCACGAAGGCATCGACGTGCTCCTTCGTGTAGCAGAGATCGAGGGCATCGACGACCATGCGGATGTCCGCCGAATTTTTCCCGGACTGGCGCACGTGCGGAATCTCGATCAATTCGAATGCCGCTTCGTGCATCGGTGCCTTGAATTCCTTGTACCGGTCCCAGTCGCAGTAGGCCTTGCGGACCACGATATTGCCCTTCAGCAGAAGCCGCTCCAGCACCCGCCGGATGTCGAACTGCGGATATTTGGCCTCCCGCACACCGAGCGCGATATTCTCGAAGTCGCAGAAGAGCGCCATGTTGCGAATCTCGGGCAGGTCGGCCATGCAGGAATCCCGGGGACGGTGGATGTCACTCCCCGGAAGGTTACCTGAAAAGCGCAACCGGTTTGACGGCTTCGAAGATCGGGAGTAACGTACGGCGCGAACAAAAAAGGGTTTCAACCCGTGACCGCCCACGGCACACAGGTTCCGGAGGCGGCGCATTCCCACCCAAAGAGTTCTGGAGGAAAGATGGAAGCATTAGTCGCTGCCTCGTGGTTGCCGCAGGTCGTCCTTCTCGCCGTGGTCGGGTTCGTTGCCTTTTACTCCTCCTGCAGTGTCGGAATCCGGGCGGGCTGGCTGGCCTACCATCCGTCGGTCTGCGGCAGCGTCGGAGCGGCCGGTGGTGCAGCGATGGGCATCCTCACGGCAACACTGTAGCCGGCACGGACAGGCCGGCAGCTTGACGTAGAGATTGCCGGGCCGAGGCCCCCCGTTGCGGGGGCCTCGTCGTTTCTGGAAGGGCCCGCCCGCGGGCGCACAAGGACGTCCATTTCTCCTATCATGTCACGCTGACAGGGCAGCGTGGGCCCGCTGTGGGCGCGCACGATCCTCCCCGGCAATCTGATTGGAGTTCCCGCTTGCACAGCCTGAGCACCCGAATCGGCAAGGCCCTGACCGGCGGGCAGCCGCTCGTCTATGTGCGGTGTCACGAGGAGGGCCGTCTGGAACGGGCTCTTGCCGAGTGGTCGGCAACGCACTATGGCGACTCGCGTCCGGTCCACGTCTGGACCACGACGCGGGGCTTTCCGGGACAGGAATCCGCCACTGGGCACGACGCCCTGGCGGTACTGAGTTCGATCCTCGAGGCACCGCGCGACGCCTTCTACCTCTTCAAGGATTTGCCGCTGCTGTTCGACGGCCGGCCGGAACTCGTGCGGGCGCTGCGCGACCTTTATCTTGCGCTGGACGGTGCTGACACCTTCATCTTTCTGTCCTGCCCGGTCTGGAATATTCCGGAATCTCTGACGCGAGAGATCTTCACGGCGGACCTGGGCGCCCCCGATCAACAGGAGATCCTTGAAGCACTCCGGGTGCTTGCGGCGAGGGGACCCGCTCCGGCGCCACCGGAGCCATGGCTGCTACAGGCCGCGGCGTCCATGAAGGGCATGATGCTGACCGAGGTCCGGCATCTCATGCGCCGCCTTCTGGCGCAAGAGCGGCTCGGGACGGAGGAGGCACTCGTCGAGATCCGGGCGGAAAAAGCGACGGCGCTGATGCGCGAGGCGTGTCTGAAGTACATTCCGGACACGGTCGCGATCGATCGGGTCGGCGGGCTCGAGAACCTGAAGGAGTGGGTGCTGACGCGCCGCAGTTTCTTCTCCGGGGAACGCGCGGATGCCCGCGTTTCGCCTCCTTCCGGCGTACTGTTCATGGGAGTCAGTGGCTGCGGCAAGAGCATGGCGGCGAAAGTGATCGCCAGCGCCTGGTCTCTGCCTCTGGTCCGCCTGGACATGAACCTGGTGCTCTCCGGCGCCTACGGGGCGCCGGAGTCCGCTTTCGACCATGCGCTGCAGATGGCGGAGCAGATTGCACCGATGGTGCTCTGGATCGACGAGATGGAGAACAGCTTCGGCTATGACTCGGAGGGTCATCGGGGCAACAACCCGAACATCTTCTCCAGCTTCCTGACCTGGATGCAGGAAAAGCCACCGGGCGTCTTCGTGGTGGCCACCGCCAACCGGATCCAGCTGCTCCCCGCCGAGGTGATCCGCAAGGGCCGCTTCGACCAGCTCTTCTTCCTTGATCTGCCAAACGAGGACGAGCGCACTGGTATCCTGAAGATCCATCTGCGCGATGCGGGGGCCGACCCGGCCGCCTTCAACATGAACACACTGACCGTGCTGACGCGCAGCTGGAGCGGCGCGGAGATCGAACAGGCGGTGAAGTCGGCATCGGTGCATGCCTGGGAGGAGGGCCGCGAGATGAACGAGCGCGACCTGTTCTGGAGCACGTCGCGAATTGTGCCCCTGTCAAAGACCATGTCGGAACAGATCAAGGCGCTGCGCACCTGGTCCCAGGATCGGGCGACCCCGGCTTCGCAAAAGGGTCAGCCTTGAAGTGCGTCCTGCGCTGCCGTTGTTCCGGTGCTCGATTCCGCGCGGGTGCAAACGAGTGGGAATGTGCCACGGATTTGGGCGAGAATACCGCCGTGAACGAGAACGGCCCGCGTCAGACTCATCCCTTGCCCGGTATTGCCGGCGGCCGCTGGTCCGCGCTTCTGGGGGCTGTCGGCCTCGCATTGCTGCTTGCGGGCTGCGCGACCAGCGGCGGTCCCGTGCCGGCCGAGCCATCCGCCCGCGCCGCCGTTGCCGAGGCAGTGCAGAAAGGCGACTGCATCGGTGCCGATGCGGCGGTGGAAACCTTCGAACAACACTTTGCGGGCGAAGCGGCGGCAATGCGCACGCGTCTGCAGATCGCCGCCGCGTGCATCCAGGCAGACGAGGCCGAGCGCGCACGGCGGCACACGGAGACCGTCGTGGCCCGGGGGTCGCCGTTCGCGCAGCAGGATTATGCCTACTACCTGCACGCCGTTGCGGCTTACGGGATCTGGAAGGCGGGTCATACCGCGGCCTCGTCCGGATCGGAATGGCTGGCCGATATCGAGCGCGCACGGGGCGTGGTCGAGGACTTTGCGGTCCTGGTGAGCCGGTTCCCGGAGTCCCGGTATCGGGACGAGGCGCTTCCCTTTCTGGTGGATTTGCACGAGGGCCTGGCCCGCTCCGAACTGCAGCTCGCGCGACTGGATCTTGAGCAGGGCGACTACGGGCGGGCGGGGGCGCGTGCAGAATATGTGGCTGAGCACTACGCCCGGACGGGGAGTCTCGAAGACGCGCACTCTCTGCAAGAGCTGGCCAAGGCCCGTGCGGCGGCGCCCGCAAATGCCGTTGCGGTCGCCGATCAGCGTCGAGCACCCGTCCCGGAACCGCGCCGCATCGATGCTCCGAGGACGGCGACCGCAGTTCCCGAACCCGATCGGTCGAGACCGAGCGACACCGCGGCGGCTGTGTCTGCCCCCGCCGCACGGCCGCAGACTGCACCTGAATCGCAGCCGCGCCCCGCGGCGGCTGTCGGCGCCTCCGGCGGGCCGGAGTGGATCCGCGCGCAGGCACGCAACGCCTTCACCATTCAGGTGCTTGGACTGGAGCGGGAGCAGGGGGTCCGTGATTTCCTCGCCCGGCAATCGCTGGAACGCGAAACGGCGTGGTTCCGTACCGAGCGCAACGGCGCCAACTGGTTCGTTGCGATCGCCGGCAGCTACCCGAACGCCGAGGCTGCCCGCGGTGCGATTGCATCGCTTCCGGCGGAGGTTCGGCGCAACCAGCCGTGGATCCGCAGCTTCGGATCAGTGCAGGACGCGATGCGCGAGGAGTAACCCCCCGCATGGCCCACGAGGGGGGTTCCGTTCAGGCGGCGGAATCGTTGCGAAGAACAAAGTACAAGTTGATCGGCAAAACCGCCGCAGGACGGTTTGACCCGAAGGAATCGAACGCATGGATCCAGCCAAGCCGCAGCTGTCCGAACTGAACCTCATCGAACGCACAGCGGTATGGTTCCTCCGGCGGCGGAATGCGCTCGATCAGCCGCAGGTGCACCGCTGGACCGAGGACGAACTCCGGAGGATCCGCTGGCTGGAGGTCTCCGCGGTGCTCCTCGCAGCCTTCTCCGGAATGGTTTCGGGTGCGCTGATCGGTGGACTCGAGATCTGGCTGAACGCCACCATTACGGATACCGACGAGTCGTGGCTGCGCTGGGTCGAGTACTGGGCCCTGTTCCTCGGCATCTCGATCGCCATCAGCGCAGTGGAAATCGTGTTCCTTTACTGGGTGGTTTTGTGGCGCGTGGCCCGGATTACCTCCATTGCCGGTCTGCGCCTCTCCGAACATCAGGTCGAGCAGGTGATCGCGATCGGGTTGTCACGCTCGGCCCTGGATCTGCCCGACCCGCAGGAGCCCATCTACGGCATCGACCCCTTCCAGCGGGTTCCCCGGTGGAAGCTCTGGGGCTATGCGCTGCTGTACCGGCTGAAAATTGGAGCGACGAGCTTCATCGTCCGCGTGATGCTGCGCCGGGTGCTGGCGCGCGCGGCCGTGCGGACATTGATTCCCCTGGTAGCCATCGTCGTCTATGCGATCTGGAATGCGATCATCATCCACTGGGTGATGCGCGCGTCACGGGTCCGTGCGGCGGGCCCGGTCGCGGTCCAAGAACTCGGGGAGCGGCTCTCCGGCCAGGTGGAGTCCCTTGATGCGGATGCACGTCGACTGATCCTCGAGGCGGTGGCCGAGGCAATCATCCGCAGCGCCAACGATCATCCGAACTTCGTAATCCTGCTCGGACGGCTGTTCCGGGACCTCGAGATCCGCCCGGGTACACTGGACCTCGACTGGTCCGGCCGCAGCCAGTCTGTCCGGGATCTCGGTGCCCACGCCCGATCACTGCTGCTCGACGTGCTTCAGGTGACGGTGATGCTCGACGGTAGGCCGAGCCGGCGACAAAGGGCGTTCCTCCGGGAGGTCTGCAAACTCTGCGACCGGCGCTTCGATAATGCGCGCCTGGACGCGCACTACGCGGAATTCTTCAGGGGTCAGGGAATCGGCGAACTGGGGCGCTCCTGACGACGCCGGTTTGCACGCGGTAAAGCACGCCGATCCCGCGACCCGGCCGGCCGCGGAATCGGGGCGTCATCGCGAGATCGGCGCCGACCCGGCGGCGTCGTCACGCGACCGAAGGCAACCCGGCGAGGGCCATCGCGATCTCGCCATCGTCATACGCGAGATCCATCAGCTTGCCGTCAAAGTAGTCGCGGTAGGCCTGCATGTCGAAGTTGCCGTGACCGCAGAGGTTGAACAGGATTGCGCGGCTCACGCCTTCTTCCTTGCAGCGAATGGCCTCGTCGATCGCGGCGCGGACACCGTGATTCGCCTCCGGGGCAGGGATCACGCCCTCGGCCTTCGCGAATTGTACCCCGGCCTCGAAGCACTGCAGCTGGTTGTAGGAGCGCGGCCGCACCAGTCCGAGATTGGTCACGTGCGACACCAGCGGCGCCATTCCGTGGTAGCGCAGCCCCCCGGCATGGAAGCCCGGCGGCACGTAGGTGGAGCCGAGAGTGTGCATCTTGACCAGTGGTGTCAGGTGGGCCGTGTCGCCGAAGTCGTAGGCGTATCTCCCGCGGGTGAGGGTGGGGCAGGCGGACGGTTCCACCGCGACCAGGTCGATCCCGCGGCCCCCGCGCAGTTGCTCACCGAGAAACGGGAAGGTGATTCCGGCGAAGTTGCTGCCCCCGCCGGTCGGAGCGATCACCATGTCGGGATAGTCATTGGCCATGTCGAACTGCTTCAGGGCCTCGAGGCCAATCACCGTCTGGTGCAGCATCACGTGGTTCAGCACGCTGCCAAGCGCGTACTTGGTGTCGTCGCGTTCCACGGACCGTTCCACGGCCTCGCTGATCGCGATGCCCAGGCTTCCGGTGCTGTCCGGGTGTTCCGCGAGCACCGCCCGCCCCGCACTGGTGAGTTCGGAGGGGCTCGCGATGCAGCGGGCGCCAAAGGTCTCCATGAACGAGCGTCGGTAGGGTTTCTGCTCAAAGCTCACCTTCACCATGAAGACCTCGATCTCGAGGCCGAAGAAGGATCCGGCGAGCGCCAGTGCCGAACCCCACTGGCCGGCACCGGTCTCGGTGGTGATGCGCTTCACACCTTCCTGCTTGTTGTAGAAGGCCTGCGCGATCGCCGTGTTGGGTTTGTGCGAGCCCGCCGGGCTGACGCCCTCGTACTTGTAGTAGATGCGGGCGGGGGTATCGAGCATCTTCTCGAGTCGGCGCGCGCGGTACAGCGGCGAGGGCCGCCACTGGCGGTAGATGTCGCGCACCGGTTCCGGAATCTCGATCTCCCGTTCCAGGCTGACCTCCTGTTCGATCACCGCCATCGGAAAGATCGGCGCAAGATCGTCGGGCCCCACCGGCTGATGGGTGCCGGGATGCAGCACCGGCGGTGCCGGCGCCGGCAGGTCGGCCGCGATGTTGTACCAGTACCGGGGAAGATCTCGTTCGTCGAGGACGTATTTTACGGAATCAGTCATGGGTCGGACTTCTCTCCTGGGAGGGTCTTTGCGGGCGCGGCGAGGCCAATTGCTTTCGTTGGTGTTCGGCTTCGGCCCAGACCGATCCCGCGCTGTCTGCGGCAGACCCGCAGTCAGCGCGGCAGGACTCGGTTTCGACTGCGCCGGTGAGCCATACGGCAAGTACGGTGACGTGTGACAGGACACTAGGATACCGGTTCTGGCCGCGAAATGGCGGAGTTCCGGGACCCAAAGCCCGCGTGCGGACCCTCGTGCTTGTCGCCCCCTGTTTTGGCCCGTAAAACGGCCTCAAATCCCTATGTTTCCGTCGGTTGGGCGGGTCTGACCCCGTTGCTGCCGTTGCTGGCTTTCGATTGGAACGACGGGGGGCATTGGTTTAGGCTCTGGGGTAAGGATCGACCGCACGGATGGGGCGTGGAACACAGGCACCTCTCGCCCCGGCGGTCGCGGAAGAGCACACTGGCACAGCGAGGTCCGACGTTCCAACGAGGGAGCCGCCCCATGGAACACGAACTGATTCGCCTGACCCGCCGCCTGATGTTGTCCCGGCGCGAGCGGCTGCTGCCGTCACGCTGGCTCCCACCGGCGGATCTCTACAGCACTCCCGATGGCTGGTTGCTGAAGCTCGAATTGGCGGGCGTGACGCCCGAGTCGATCGAGGTGCGGGTCTGTGGCCGCTCGATTACCGTCCAGGGCGAGCGTCGCGACGGCCTGCGGGTTGAGGGACACACCTGCTACTCGATGGAAATCGCCTACTGCACGTTCCGGCGCACGTTCGAGTTTCCGATCGATCTCGACCGCGCTGCGGTCGCCAGCGAGTACGACCACGGGATGCTCCTGGTGACGATAACGCCGGAGGTCGGATGACCGTGAACGACGAAACCGAATCGAAAGTCTACGTTCTCCCCGTCCTTCCTCTGCGCAGGACGGTATTGTTTCCGATGATCGCGGGGCCCTTCGCAGCGGGCCGCAAGCAGTCCGTCGAGGCACTCGAGGCCGCGTCGAACTCCGAGGACAAGACGCTGATCACCGCGACCCAGAAAGATGCCGGCGTCGAGAATCCGGAGTTGGACGATCTGCACCGCTTTGCGACGCGAGGCGCTGTGAGACGGCTTTCGCGTTCCGAAGAGACGCTGGAGGTGATCATCGAGGGGCTGGAGCGAGTCCGGATCCGGAATGTCGAGCGCGAGGGTGGACGACTCGTCGCGCACGCAGTCCCGGCGCCGGTGGTACTGGAACCCGGCCCGGAAAGCGAAGCACTGAAGCGGGAAGTGGTGAGCCTGATCAGGGAATTCCAGGCCCTCTTGCCGCAACTGGGGCAGCTGAACGTCGATGAACTGCTGGAACGGATCCGGGACCCGATGCACCTGGTCTACCTGCTCGCCGCGCTGCTCGAACTCGACTTCGAGAAGTCCCAGCAACTCCTCGACGCTTCCGAACAGAACCAGGCGATGAAGCTCCTGCTCGGGTTCATGCGCAAGGAGTACGAAGTCCAGAAACTGCGGCGGGAGATTGCAGGCGAGGCTGAATCCGAGGCCGGCCGGGAGCAGCGCAAGTACCTGCTGCGCCAGCAGCTGAAGGCAATCCAGAAGGAGCTCGGCGAGAGCGAAGGCGGCGGCACCGGCACACAGGAACTGCAGGAACGCCTGGAGCAAACCGAACTGCCATCCGCGGTGCGAGAAGAGGCCGAACGGGAACTCGCCCGCCTCGAAGGGGTGCCGTCGGCCTCACCCGAACACGGAGTGATCCGCAACCGGCTGGATCTGATCCTGGAACTTCCGTGGACGCGGCGCACGGAAGACAGCCTTGATCTCGCACGGGCACGGAAAATCCTCGACGAGGACCACTATGACCTCGCCGAGATCAAGGAGCGCATTCTCGAACAACTCGCTGTGCTGCGTCTGAATCCCGAGGCAAAGGCGCCAATCCTTTGCTTCGTGGGTCCACCGGGGGTCGGCAAGACTTCCCTGGGGCAATCCATCGCACGTGCCCTCGGTCGGGAATTCGAGCGGTTCAGTCTCGGCGGCCTGCGGGACGAGGCGGAACTGCGCGGCCATCGACGGACCTACGTCGGCGCGATGCCCGGCCGGATCATCCAGGCGATGCGTCGTGCCGGCAGCGCCAATCCGCTGCTGATGCTCGACGAGATCGACAAACTGGGCCAGGACTTCAGGGGCGATCCCGCGTCGGCCTTGCTCGAGATCCTCGATCCTGCCCAGAACTACGAGTTCCGCGACAATTACCTGGATCTGCCCTTCGACCTCTCCAGGGTCCTGTTCATCACCACAGCCAACACGCTGGAGACCATCCCGCGACCGCTCCTGGACCGCATGGAGGTCCTGCAACTGTCGGGCTACAGTGACGAGGAAAAACTCGAAATCGCGCGGCGGTACGTCCTTGAACGCCAACGCACGCAGGCGGGCCTCGCGCCCGAACAGTTCCGGGTGCCGGACGAAACGATTCTGCAGGTGATCCGCCACTACACCCGTGAAGCGGGCGTGCGCGAACTGGAACGCCGGATCGGTCGCCTGGCCCGGAAGGTCGCCCTGCGCATCGCCGAGGGACGCGAGCTCCCCGACACCATCTCACCCGAACACCTGCCGGAGCTGCTGGGCCGCGAGCGTTTCCGGCCGGAAGAGGCCCGCAAGCATATGCCCCCCGGTGTCGCCACCGGCCTGGCATGGACTCCGACCGGGGGCGACGTGCTGTATGTGGAGGCGATCCTGCTGCCGGAGGAGGGCAAGCTGACCCTAACGGGACAGCTCGGCGAGGTGATGAAAGAGTCGGCCCAGGCTGCCCAGAACTGGGTGCTGTCGCACGCCGGTCGGTTGAAAATCACGCATCCGCGTGCCGGTCTGCACATTCACGTACCGGCAGGTGCCATCCCGAAGGATGGCCCGTCCGCCGGTGTCACCATGGCCACGGCAGTCGCTTCCATCTATAGCGGCCGCTCCGTGCGCGGAGACACCGCGATGACGGGCGAGATCACCCTTTCCGGTCTGGTGCTGCCGGTGGGCGGCGTGAAGGAGAAGGTCCTTGCCGCGCGACGCACCGGACTCCGTCAGGTGATTCTGCCCCGCGGGAACGAGAAGGATCTCGATGACCTGCCGGATTCGGTGCGTGAGGAAATGGAGTTCACGCTGGCGGAGCGCATCGATGATGTATTGCGCACCGCCATTCCCGAACTGCTTCCCGAGAACGAGCCCGACGAAGCCAACGATTCCGAAGGATAAGGGTCGGCGAGCCGACCGGCCGCAGACGACCCTTCCTTCCCGGAACAACCAGGAGATCGAGAGAATGCAGATTCCGCTGGAACTGAATTACCACGACATTGACCGCTCCGAGTGGAGCGAGAACCTGATCCGGGAGCGTGTTGACCGGCTTGAGCGCTACTCGGACGAGATCGTCTCCTGTCACGTGATCGTTTCCCGGCCGCACCATCACCAGCACAAGGGAAACCCGCTGAAGGTGACTATCGAGGTCCGGCTACCCCGTAACCGGAGGCTCGTGGTCAACGAGGAGCCTGCTGTGGTCGAGCAGGAGAGCAAGCTCTCGCTGGTGATCAACGCGGCCTTTGAAGCGATGCAGCGGCGGCTTGGCAAGACCGGCGAACATCACCGGCGCGATGCCCTGACACCGTCCGAGGAAGAGAACCGGGCGCTGGTGGTGCGCCTTTTCGAGGATCAGGGCTACGGATTCCTGCGTACGGTGGACGGACGCGAGTTCTACTTCCATGAGCACGCGGTGCTGAACCACGACTTTCCCCGGCTCGCCGTCGGGACCGAAGTCCGCTTCGAACCCTCGATGGGCGAGCAGGGCCCGCAGGCCAGCAGCGTCCGCATTGTAAACAAGCCCGGGGCACGCGAGACCGAACAGACCGCCCACCGCGCCGATGTCCCACCCGGCTGGCGCAGCGAAACCTGAACCCTCCCCAGGGTCGGACCAGGGCAAACGATTGATTCAACATGAAAACCAACCCGAAACTGGGGGTCCAGAGGGCCTTGGAACGGCATTTTCGGGGTCGTAAATGGGCCTGTAAGCCGCAAGCCGGTATTCCCGAGGCGCGCGCCGAGCTGGCTGCCCGTGCCGGGTCGCCGCGGGTGCGAAGACGCAGGCGTGGAGGTAATGGATGCCGTACGTGAATATCAAGGTGACGCGCGAAGGGGTCACACCGGAGCAGAAACGGTTGCTGATCGAGGGCGCGACACGCCTGCTGGTGGACGTGCTCGGCAAGAACCCGGCGACCACGGTGGTGGTGATCGACGAGGTCGAGATGGAAAACTGGGGTATCGGAGGCGTCCCGGTGGATCAGCGACGCCGCCAGGGTCAGTAGACCCCGGGCGATAGCAAGGCCCGGAACAGCCGGCAGCGGCCGGTGCTGCCCGACGCCCCGGTTGCTTTCGACCGCGCAGCCACGCCGGAGTCTACGAATCGTCGCGCGTGACCCGGAGCACGCGTCCTTCGGGCTTGTCGGTGAGCAGGTAGATCGATCCGTCCGGTCCGGACCGCACATCGCGCAGGCGTTCGCCAACCTCCTCGAAGAGCCGCTCTTCACCGGTCACCTGCGCGCCGTCGAGGGGAACGCGCAACACCTGCCGCTGGACCAGCGAAGTGATCATCAGGCTGTCGTGCCACTCCGGAAACAGATCGCCGCGGTACAGCGTCATGCCGGACGGGGCGATCGCGGGTGTCCAGTAACGCAAGGGGTCGCGCATCCCGGGCAGCGACGTATAGGGGGTGATGCGGGCGCCCGAGTAGTCGATGCCGTGGGTGACGACAGGCCAGCCGTAGTTTACCCCGGGCTCGATGATGTTCAGCTCGTCGCCACCGCGCGGTCCGTGCTCGTGCGACCAAAGCACGCCGGTCTCATCGTCGTGAACGATCCCCTGCACATTGCGGTGCCCGTAGCTGTAGATCTCGGGCCGGGCGTCGGGGTCATTCACGAAAGGGTTGTCGGCGGGCACGCGTCCGTCGCGGTGCAGGCGCACGATGCTGCCGGTGTGGCTGTCGAGCCGCTGTGCATCCTCGCGGTCGTCAAAGGCGTCCCCGAGGCCGAGTACCAGCGTGCCGTCCGGCAACAGTGCCATTCGACCCCCGAAATGCACCGGATTGGCGCGGCGAGGGCTCGCCTCGAACAGCACCTCGACATCCCGTAACTCGAGGCCCTCGAGCCGGCCACGCAGCAGGCGCGTCGTGTTCGAGGCATCGGTCCCGTAAGCCTGGGAGAGGTAGATCACCCCGTTTTCCGCGAATTCCGGATCCGGCAGGACCTCGAACAGCCCGCCCTGGCTGCGAACGTAGGAATCCGGCACCCCAGCTACCGGGGTTTCCAGCAGCTGTCCGTTCTCGATCACGCGCAGGCGGCCCGCACGTTCGGTGACCAGCATGCGACCGTCCGGCAGGAAGGCGATCGACCAGGGATGTTCCAGACCGGTGGCGACGGTCTCGATGCGGTATTCGACCGCCTGGCTGACGCCAGCGGCGGCGATCAGTGCAAGCAGCAGGGCGCGGATAAAGAAACGTGGATGCATCGCAGGATGATTTCGATGGGCGCGGCTGCAAGAATAGCAAAGCATCCGGCATTGGCGCCGGAGCGTGCAATCCCGGGGTGGGCTACCAATGCAAAAACTGAGAGCGGCACTGGCATGGTTCGTGGCGGTGGGGGTGACGGCCGCGCTGGGGAGCGTGATCCAGACCCAGTTCAACCTGGCGATGGTTCAGCAACTCGGGGCACCCGTGCCCATCACGGTCCGGCTTGAAACCACACTGCACGATCTCCTCAACTTTGCGCCGACCTACGCGGTGCTCGTGGCGGCGGCGTTTCTGATTGCGCTGCCGGTCAGTGGCCTGCTCGCCAGGCTCTGGCCGGGTGGACGCATCGTCCTGCACGCGCTGGCCGGCGGTGTCGCGATCATCGCGGCACTGCTGGTGATGAACGCGATCCTGCCGGCGACGATGATCGGCGCCGCCCGCTTTGCTTCGGGGGTCGCGGCTCTCGCCCTCGCCGGCGCGCTCGGCGGCCTGCTGTTCGCGCTTTGGGCACGGCCCAGGCCGGCCTGAGCGGCACCCGCTGGCGGGATTCCGCGGCGAACGGGCGAAGCTGAACGGATCGACGCTGGTGCGTGGATCGACCGGCTTCCGGAGTTGCTGTCGCTTGAGCGCCGTCCACGGGCGGTCGCGGCCGGCGCCGCGGAGGTGGCCGATCTGCTGCTGAACAAACAGACCCGGACGTGAACCGGCTTGCCCTGCGCCCGCTTCCGGCGCCACGCAGCGCCGGGCCGGTTGGTTGATCGAAAGCGGTCTATACTTCGGTTTCACCAATGTGCTGACCCGTCTATGGCAATCGTTGTACTGGTCCTTTTCCTGGTCTGGGTCAACTTTCTTCCGTTCCTGATGCACGTGCTGCTCGGCGACCGCGCCGCTGCCCCGCTTGACGGTGGCCGTCGCTGGCGCGATGGCCGCGATCTGCTGGGACCGAACAAGACCTGGCGCGGTGTCTTGCTCGGGGTCCTGGCAGGCGCCGTCGCCGGGCCGCTGATCGGCGTGGGCTGGGAGATCGGGGCCCTTGCGGGTCTGCTGGCCATGGTGGGTGACCTCCTCACCAGCTTCGTGAAGCGTCGGCTCGATCGCGAGAGCGGTGCGGCGATGATCGGCCTGGATCAGGGCCTCGAAACCCTGCTGCCGGCACTCGTGCTCGCCCCGGCGATGGGCCTGGGCGTGCTGGAGGTGGCGATCGCGCTGCTGATCGCCATACCGATGATGCACTTCGGCTCGCTCTTCTGGCACCGCGTGCTGGGCCGCCCCCCGGGAGACAACTATCCCAGAGTGGTGCGT
>PWRV01000299.1 GCA_003563455.1 Thioalkalivibrio sp. | reverse complement strand
CTGACCAGCGCGGTGTCGATGCTCTCCGAAGCGCCGCTGTTCATCGACGACACCCCGGCGCTGTCGCCCACCGAGCTGCGCGCCCGTGCACGCCGCCTGATGCGCGAACACAAGGGCCTCGGGCTGATCGTGGTCGACTACCTGCAACTGATGCAGTCGCCGGGCACGCGGGAGAACCGCGCCACCGAGATTTCCGAGATCTCGCGGGCGCTGAAGGCGCTGGCGAAGGAGCTAAGCGTTCCGATGATCGCCCTCTCGCAGCTGAACCGCTCGCTTGAGCAACGGCCGAACAAGCGACCGGTGATGTCGGACCTTCGCGAATCGGGCGCGATTGAACAGGACGCCGACGTGATCATGTTTGTCTACCGCGACGAGGTGTACAACGAGGACAGCGCGGACAAGGGCACCGCGGAGATCATCGTCGCCAAGCAGCGCAACGGGCCGATCGGGACCGTGCGGCTGACCTTCCGCGGACAGTACACGCGTTTCGAGAACTACCACCCGGACGTCTACGGGGTCGGCGCCGAGGCGTGAGGCGGGCGGCCGCCATGCGCAGGAGCGCCGAGGCGCTGCGCCACAATCTCGCGCGGGCCCGTGCGCTTGCCCCCGGGCGCAAGGTCTGGGCGGTGATCAAGGCCGACGGCTACGGCCACGGCATGGAATGGGCGGCCGCCGCGCTGACCGGCCATGCCGACGGCTTCTCCGTGTCCTGCATCGAGGAGGCGCTCGCGCTGCGCGAGAGCGGCACCGACGCGCCGATCCTCGTGCTGCAGGGCCCGCGCACGGCGGTCGACTGGGAGCTCTGTGCCCGCCATGAACTGCAGCCCGTACTGCACGACGAGCAGCAGCTGAGCGTGCTGGCCGGGGGGCGCGCCGAGTTGCCCGGCCTCTGGATCAAGCTCGACACCGGGATGCACCGGCTCGGGTTTGCGCCGACGAGGGCCCGGGCGCTGTTTGGGCAGTTGCGGGACCATCCGGCCGCCCGCCGGGGTCTGCACTGGCTGACGCACCTCGCCTGTGCCGATCAGATCGCGCACCCGCAGAACGCGGAACAGATGGAGCGTTTCACCCATCCCGTGGCCGGGCTGCCCGGTCAGCGCAGCGTCGCGAATTCCGCGCTGGTGATTTCGGGGGGTGCCGCGGGCCTCTCGCCGGACGAATGGATCCGTCCGGGCATCATGCTCTACGGCCCGAGCCCGATGGAGGGCGAGGTGGGTCCCGACCGCGATCTGCGGCCGGTGATGACAGTGACCGCGCCGCTGATCGCGGTAAAGAGACTGGAGCCCGGGGCGTGCGTGGGTTACGGGGCCACCTGGACCGCCGATCGTCCCACCCGGGCCGGCGTGGTTGCGATGGGCTATGCCGACGGCTACCCGCGCCACGCGCCGACCGGGACGCCGGTACTCGTGCAGGGGCGCGAGTGTCCGGTGATCGGACGCGTTTCCATGGATATGCTGGAGATCGATCTGACCGCGGTGCCCGACGTGGGTGTCGGGGACACAGTGACGCTCTGGGGCGACGGTCTCCCGGTGGAGCGCATTGCCGAGGCGGCCGGAACGATCAGCTACGAACTGCTGACCCGGGTTGCGGGTCGCCTGCGTCTGACCGATTAGCCGGCTTCCGGACAAGCTTCCCATTCGCCGGGGACAGATTTGCAAATCTGTCCCCGGGCGCCGGGTCAGGTCACCGTGGGGTCCGGGGCAATGCCCTGGTAGCGATTCAGTTCCTGTTCGGAACGCGCATCCACCTCGACCAGCGTCACCGGGTAGCCCCAGAGATTCGCGAGGTGGCGCAGCACCATGCGGGTATTGGCGCCCTCGAGCCGGCGGCCGTCCACCACCCGGGGTTCCAGCATCAGTTGGCGGTCTCCGGCAAGATCGACATCCACCACCTGGATGTCGGGTTCGTGGCGCGCGAGATCGTAATGGGTCGCCAGGGCCCTTCGCACTGCGCGGAAGCCGGACTCGTCGTGGATGGCCTCGACCTCCATTGCGTCCGCGTCGGTGTCGTCGAGAACGGAGAAGAGGCGCCACTCGCGCATCAGTCGCGGGCTCAGGAACTGCAGGATGAAGCTCTCGTCCCGGTATTCCGCCCACGCCGTCTTCCACGTGCCGAGTACGTCCTGGTTGCCGGCGATGTCCGGGAACCAGCGCCGGTCCTCCTCGGTGGGCCTGGTGCAGATCCGCTCGAGATCCTTCAGGATGCCGAAGCCCAGCGCGTAGGGGTTGATCCCCGAAAAGCGCGGGTCGTCGAACTCCGGCTGGAAGACCACGCTGGTGTGCGCGTGCAGAAACTCCATGAAGGCGCCGTCGGTGATCTGGCCGGTCTCGTGCAGCCGCGTCATGATCGCGTAGTGCACGCTCGTCGCGCAGCCCTCGTTCATCACCTTGGTCTGCCGCTGCGGATAGAAGTACTGCGCGACCAGCCGGACGATCCGCAATACCTCGCGCTGCCAGGGTGCCAGGCGCGGGGCGTGTTTCTCGAGGAAATAGAGCAGGTTCTCTTCCGGCAGCCCCAGGCGTTGCTGGCGGGCGTCCAGATCGGGATCGGACCGGTCCTCGTCCGGGTCGCGGCGGGGCAGGGTGCGCCAGAGATCGCTGAAGCTGCTCTCCTCGAAGCGCTGCCGTTCCCGCTCGCGCTCGAGTTCGCGCTTGAGGTTCAGCGGCCGGGGCCGGGGATAGCGGTGCACGCCGTGGGTCATCAGCGCATGGGCGGCGTCGAGCACCCGCTCCACCGCCGTGTGCCCGTAGCGTTCCTCGCAGTCGGCGATGTAGCGCTTCGCAAAGTCGAGGTAGTCGAGGATGGATTCGGCGTCGGTCCATTCCCGGAACAGCTGGTTGTTCCGGAAAAAATGGCCGTGGCCAAAGGCCGCATGGGCCATCACCAATGTCTGCATGGTCATGGTGTTTTCTTCCATGATGTAGCAGAGGCAGGGGTTGGAGTTGATCACGATCTCGTAGGCCAGCCCCGTCATGCCCTTGCGGTAGAGCATCTCGTCGCGGGCGAAGTGCTTGCCGAAGGACCAGTGGCGATAGAACAGCGGCATGCCCATCGACGAGTAGGCGTCCAGCATCTGCTCCGAACTGATGACCTCGACCTGGCTCGGGTAGGGCTCGAGCCCCATCTCGTCCACCGCGATGCGCTCGATCGCGTCGAAGGCGCGGCGGATCAACGGGTAGTCCCAGTCGGGCCCGCTGTAGATCAGCTTGGCGCTGGCTTCGGTACGGTGTGGCATTGTCAGTTCCTGAGCTCCGCAGGCGTGAACAGGTCCCGGAACACCGGAAAGATGTCTCCGCGCCGACGCACCTGCCGCATCGCGAGCGGGCGGCCGCTGCGGGCGATGCGCTCGTAGACCATCCACAGGTCGGTCAGACCCCCGCGCCCGCGCTCGCCGGACACCTCGATATACGCGAAGTAGCGGCAGACCGGCAGGATCGTGCGCTCCATCCGTTCGATCACCGCCGGGTTGTCCTGCGGGGTGTTGTCACCATCGGAGGCCTGCGCCGCGTAGATGTTCCACTCGTCGGGCGGGTAGCGCTCGCGGACCACGCGGTCCATCTCGTCCAGCGCCGGGGACACCAGCGTGCCGCCGGTCTCGCGCGAATAGAAAAAGGTCTCCTCGTCGACCTCCTGCGCGATATGCGTATGCCGGATGAAGACGATCTCGACGTGCCGGTAGCGCCGCTCGAGGAACAGGTACAGGAGCATGAAAAACCGCTTGGCGAGGTCCTTCATGTCTTCGGTCATGGACCCCGACACGTCCATCAGGCAGAACATGACCGCCTGCGAGATTGGGCGCGGGGTTGGGACGAAGCGGTTGAAGCGCAGGTCGATCGGGTCGATGTAGGGGATCAGCCGCGACCGGCGGGACAGGCGTTCGCGTTCCTGCACGAGTTCGCGCAGCCGCTCGGGGTCCTTGCCCGAGCGCTCGAGGCGATCGATTTCGCGATCGAGCTCGAGGATCTCTTCCCGGCGCGGGCGGTGCAGCGCGAGACGCCGCGACAGCGAACGGCGCATGGTGCGGGTGAGGTTCAGCGTGGCCGGCGAGCCGGATACCGAGTAGCCGGCGCGGCGTACGCCGTCCTGCTCGACCCGGGAAAGCTCGGTGCGCGCGAGGTCGGGCAGCTCCAGGTTCTCGAAGAACAGGTCCAGGAATTCATCGCGGCTGATCGAGAACTGGAATTCGTCTTCACCCTCGCCGTCGGGGCTGCCGCCGCCCGGACCCGAGCCGCCTTCGCCGCCATCGGGGCGCGCAATCCGGTCGCCGGCCTGGTATTCCTTGTTGCCTGGCACCACGTGGCGGCGAACGCCGGTCCCGCTCCCCTTGCGGAAAGAGGGTTCCTGCAGGCCGTCGGAGGGAATGCTGATCGACTCTTCGCCCTGTTGCCCGACGTCCGAGATGCGACGCCGGGCGGAGACGTCGCGCACCGCGTCCAGGATCTGGCGCTTTGCGCGACGAATGAAGCGCTGGCGGTTGGCAAGGCTCTTGTCCTTCGGGTTCAACCGCCGGTCGATGATGTTCACCACGGGGATGCAGCCTCCGTGGTGGTGAAGGCCGGGCACCTCATGGTCGTCAGCCCGCCTGCTTCACGCGCATGTACCACTCCACCAGACGCCGGACCTGGCGCTCGGTATACCCGCGCTCGATCATGCGCTGTACAAAGTCGCTGTGCTTGCGTTCCAGTTCGGAGTCGCCCTTGGTGCCGAAGCTGATCACCGGCAGCAGGTCCTCGACCTGACTGAACATGCGCTTCTCGATCACCTCGCGGATTTTTTCGTAGGACGTCCAGTCGGGCATCGTTCCGCCCCGGGAGGCCTGCGCCCGCAGCGCGAACTTCACCACCTCGTTGCGGAAGTCCTTCGGATTCGCGATGCCGGCGGCCTTCTCGATCTTCGAGAGTTCCTGGTTCAGGGTGCCGCGGTCGAGCATCTGGCCGGTGTCGGGATCCTTGAAGTCATGGTCCTCGATCCAGGCATCGGCATAGGCCACGTAGCGCTCGAAGAGGTTCTGGCCGAAGTCATGGTAAGACTCGAGATAGGCCTTCTGGATCTCGTTGCCGATGAAGTCGGCGTAGCGCGGAGCCATCTCCGCCTTGATGAATTCGAGGTAGCGGCGTTCGGTCTCTTCCGGGAACTGCTCGCGGCGGATCGCCTGTTCCAGCATGTACAGCAGGTGCACCGGGTCGGCGGCCACCTCGTGGTTGTCGTAGTTGAAGGTCTCGGAAAGCACCTTGAAGGCGAAGCGGGTGGACACCCCGGTCATGCCCTCATCGACTCCGGCCACGTCGCGGTACTCCTGCAGGGACTTGGCCTTCGGGTCGGTGTCCTTCAGGCTCTCGCCATCGTAGATACGCATCTTCGAATGCAGGCTCGAGTTCTCGTGCTCCTTCAGGCGCGTCAGCACCGAGAAGCGCGCAAGAAGATCGAGCGTGGCTGGTGCGCAGGACGCCTCGCTGAGTTCGCTGCTGCTGATGAGCTTCGCGTAGATCATGCGCTCTTCGGTCGCGCGCAGCGAGTACGGTACCTTGATCACCGAGATCCGGTCGAGGAAGGCCTCGTTGTTCCGGTTGTTGCGGAACGCCTGCCACTCGGACTCGTTCGAGTGCGCCATGATCACACCCTGGAACGGAATCGCGCCAATGTTCTCGGTGCCAACGTAGTTGCCTTCCTGCGTGGCCGTGAGCAACGGATGCAGCATCTTGATCGGGGCCTTGAACATTTCGACGAACTCGAGCAGGCCCTGGTTGGCCCGGTTCAGTCCGCCCGAGTAGCTGTAGGCATCGGTGTCGTTCTGGCTATAGAGCTCGAGTTTGCGGATGTCGACTTTTCCCACCAGCGAGGAAATGTCCTGGTTGTTCTCGTCGCCGGGCTCGGTCTTCGCGATCGCGATCTGCCGCAGCCGGGACGGGTAGAGGCGGACGACCGAAAACCGCGACAGGTCACCGCCGAATTCGTCGAGCCGTTTCACCGCCCACGGCGAAAGGAGGCCGGTGAGGCGGCGCTGCGGAATGCCGAAGCGTGTCTCGAGTTCCTGGCCGTGGGTTTCCGGATCGAAGAGACCCAGCGGGCTCTCGAACACGGGGGAAACTTCGTCGCCGGCCTTCAGTGCGTAGATCGGGTATTTCTCCATCAGGGCCTTCAGGCGCTCGGCGAGGGAGGATTTGCCGCCGCCGACGGGACCGAGCAGGTACAGGATCTGCTTGTGCTCCTCGAGCCCCTGTGCCGCGTAGCGGAAAAAGCCGACGATGCGTTCGACGGTCTCCTCCATCCCGAAGAAGTCCTCGAAAGCCGGGTAGATCTTGATGGTCCGGTTCAGAAAGATGCGTCCGAGCCGTTCGTCCCGGGCGGTATCCAGCACCCGGGGCTCGCCGATCGCCGCCACCAGGCGTTCCGCCGCGGTCGCGTAGAGCATGGGGTCGTCGGCGCAGGCCTCCAGGTATTCGGCCAGCGATGTTTCCGATTCCTGGCGCTTGCGGAAGTCCCGTGCGTAGCGGGCGATCAGGGTGTCAGCAGAGTCCATCGTTCGTGTTGCCCCTCCGGAAAGGAATCGCAGACGCGTGCAGCGGTGTGCTTAACGTCTTGTGGTACTCGAACATGTTGGACGACACCCGTGCGGTGCAGTTCCTCATCCATCGGAGGTGGTCGATTCCGCAACGAAAACCCCCGCCAGGGGCGGGGTCTGTCGACTGCATCGGGTGTGGCTGCAGGTTCAGAACATGGACTCGTCGGTCGGCACATAGCCGAGGTTGTCCTCGCCGATCCCCTTGACCACCGGCTCGTTCAGGTTGTCGATGCGGATGGTCTTCTTGTCGCGCAGGTGGTCAGCGACCACGTCCCAGATCTTGCGACCGGTATCGCCTGCCGGTTCTTCCTGCACGCTGGCCCAGCCGGCCACCACGTATTCCTTGTCCGGGTCGACCGGCTTGCCGTCGAACTCCATCTCGAGGATGCGCTCGCCGATGTTCCGGGTCGGATCGATCGCGTATTTCAGACCCCCGACACGCACCATGTCGCCACCCTGCTGGAAGAACGGATCTTCGTGGAAGAGGTTGTCGGCCACGTCTTCCAGAATGGTCTTGATCATCGATCCGCTCATCACGTTGCGGGTGGCTGCCGGGTAGGTCAGGCCGGTCTGGTCCATCACGTGCTCGAAGGTGATCGGCATGCCGGGCAGCACCGTGGTGCCCCAGCGGAAGCCCGGCGAGAAGGCGATCTGCGCATCGAGCTGCTCGACCAGCGCATCGACGATCAGCTGGTCGAAGGTGCCGTTGAAGTTGCCGCGCCGGAACAGCAGGCTGTCCGCCACCGCCAGTTCTTCGGAGAGCTTCTCCTGCATGTTGAAGGTCTCGCCGTCGAAAGTGACCTCCTGGTTGCGCATGGTCTCGATGTACTGCTGCATCTCGGGATCGGGGTCGATCAGGTTCGAGAAGACGGGCAGCAGGTTGTACTTCCAGCCCTGGATCTTGCCGTCGCGGAAGTCGAAATCCATCACGCCGAGGAACTTGGCGTTGGAACCCGCGTTCATCACCAGGCAGGTGCCGCCGTCCGGGGTCTTTACCGGCGTCGGTGCCGGAACGCCGTCGTGGGTGTGGCCGCCGAAGATCGCATCCAGGCCTTCGACCATGCCGGCCATCTTCAGGTCAACGTCCATGCCGTTGTGCGACAGCGCGACGACGATCTCGGCACCCTCGGCGCGGGCCGCATTGACCTGGCGCTGCATGTCGTCGGGGCGAATCCCGAAGGTCCAGTCGGCGACCTTGAAGCGCGGGTTCGCGATGGGGGTGTACGGGAAAGCCTGGCCGATGATCGCGACGTTGACGCCGTTGATCTCCCGGATCACGTACGGCTTGAAGATCTGGTCGCCCCAGTCGACATCGGTCACGTTCTGCGCGACGAAGTCGATGCCCGCGGTGGCGAAGTCGTTCTCGACGACTTCCATCACCCGGTCGGCGCCGTAGGTGAATTCCCAGTGGCCGGTCATCACGTCGCTGGTAAGGATCTTCTGGGCATCGACCAT
>PWRV01000149.1 GCA_003563455.1 Thioalkalivibrio sp. | reverse complement strand
ACGCAGCGCCGGCGCTTCTGGCGAAGCGATCTGTTACCGAACTTTCCGCGTGGCCCACTAGGGAAACGCCGATAAATCAGCGTTTCCCTAGCGCCCCCGGCTGGCGGGAGGACGGGCGGCCTCAGTACACTCGGATCCCGAACCAACACCCGGAAGACCCGATGACCGACCCCGATTCGACGCCCCGCGGCACGCTCTACATCGTGTCCGCGCCCTCAGGGGCCGGCAAGACGAGTCTCGTCGCGGCGCTGCTGGAGCTGCTCGAGGACGTGGTGCTCTCGGTGTCGCACACCACCCGCAAGCCTCGGCCCGGCGAAGTGGACGGCGAACACTACCATTTCGTCAGTGCAGAGCGCTTTCTGGACATGATCGAGGCCGGCGACCTGCTGGAGCACGCGAAGGTCTTCGATAACTTCTACGGCACCTCGCGCGCGGCGGTCGAGGCGCAGATGGACGGGGGGCACGACGTGATCCTGGAGATCGACTGGCAGGGGGCCAGGCAGGTCCGGGCCGCGATCCCCGAGGCGCAATCGATCTTCATCCTGCCGCCGTCGCGCACCGAACTGGAACACCGCCTGCGCGGGCGCGGGCAGGATGACGAGTCCGTGATTCAGCGCCGGCTGCGCGATGCAGAGTCCGACAGCTCCCATTACCACGAGTACGACTACACCGTGGTCAACCGCGATTTTGACCACGCGGTGCAGGATCTGGCCAGCATCTTCCGCGCAAACCGGCTCCGGACCCCCGAACAGGCGACGCGCAACCACGCGATGATCGCGTCCTTGTTGGCGGGGACGCCCCCCTCGGCGTAAGATGGCAGGCCGTAACTGACTCATTCTGGATTCGAAATGGCCCGTATCACCGTCGAGGACTGCCTCGAAAACGTCGACAACCGCTTCGAGCTGGTGCTGATGGCCGCTCGGCGTGCCCGTCACATTGCCCACGGCAAGGAGCCGCGGGTACCGGACGACAACGACAAGCCCACCGTGATCGCGCTGCGCGAGATCGCCGAGGGACTCGTTGGCCAGGAGGTCTTCGACGAGCCGGACGAGCGTCCGCAGCCGCAGATGCTGGACTTCAGCACCATTCGGCACCTGGAGCAGCTGGACGCCGACGACCGCTGAAGCTGACCCGCCATGAGCTCCGCGCTTCCAGCCGTCGGGGCCGTCGCAGAAGCGTCCACCGACTCCACGCGTTTCCTGATCAGCGACCTGTGCGCTGAACTGGAGGCCTACCTCGGGCCGGAGCAAATTCACGAGGTCTACCGGGCGTACCTCTTTGGCGCGGAGGCTCACGAGGGCCAGACGCGCCAGACGGGCGAACCATACATCTACCACCCCCTCGCCGTCGCACGCACGATGGGCGAGATGCGGATGGACCACAAGGCGATCGTCGCGGCCATCCTCCACGATGTGATGGAGGACACCCAGACCAGCAAGGACCGCATCCGCAGCGAGTTCGACGCGGAAGTCGCCGACCTGGTCGATGGCGTCTCGAAGCTCACGCACCTCAAGTTCCGCAGCAAGGCCGAGGCCCAGGCCGAAAACTTCCGCAAGATGATGCTCGCGATCACCCAGGACATCCGGGTGATCCTGATCAAGCTCGCCGACCGGTTGCACAACATGCGCACCCTTGGCGTGATGCGCCCGGACAAGCGCCGCCGCATCGCGGGCGAGACGCTGGAGATCTACGCGCCGATCGCGCAGCGCCTGGGCATGAACCGGGTCCGCCGCGAACTCGAGCGTCTCGGCTTCGCCGCGATGCACCCGCTGCGGTTCGCGGTGCTGGAGGAGGCGGTGCGGCGGGCCCGCGGCCACCGGCGCGAGCCGATGCAGAAAATCGAGGCGGCCATCACCCAGCGCATGGAGTCGGCCGGCATCGAGGCGCGCATTTTCGGGCGCGAGAAGGGCCTCTACAGCATCTACCAGAAGATGCGGGAGAAACGGCACTCCTTCCGCGAAGTGATGGACGTCTTCGCGGTGCGCATCGTGGTCGGCGATGTCGACGGCTGCTACCGCGCACTGGGGGTGGTCCACAACCTCTACAAGCCGGTTCCGGGCCGCTTCAAGGACTACATCGCGATCCCGAAGTCCAACGGCTACCAGTCGCTGCACACGGTGCTGTTCGGGCCGCACGGCAGCCCGATCGAGGTCCAGATCCGCAGCAGCGAGATGGATCGCGTCGCCCAGAGCGGGATCGCCGCGCACTGGCAGTACAAGGCCGGCGACGATCTGGCGATGACCGCCCAGACCCGGGCCCGCGAGTGGCTGAAGGACGTGCTGGAGATCCAGGACAACGTCGGCAGCTCGATCGAGTTCCTCGAAAATGTAAAGGTCGACCTCTTCCCCGACGAGGTCTACACCTTCACGCCCATCGGCGAAATCATGGTTTTGCCGCGCGGCGCCACGCCGGTGGACTTCGCCTATGCGGTGCACTCCGACGTCGGCAATCACTGCGTGGCGGCAAAAATCGACCGTCAGCTCGCACCGCTGTCGGCGCGCCTGCAGAGCGGACAGACCGTGGAAATCGTCACCGCCGCGGGCGCGCGCCCGAACCCGGCCTGGCTGTCGTTCGTAGCCACCGGCAAGGCCCGTTCGGGCATCCGGCACTGCCTGAAGACGCTGCAGGCCGACGAGGCGATGGTGCTGGGCCGGCGCCTGCTGGAACGGGCCCTGAGCACACTGGGCCAAAGCCTCGGGCAGGTCTCCCCCGCCCGGATGAACGACGTCCTCGATGCGCTGAAGCTTGCCGATGTCGATTCACTGCTGGTCGATGTCGGCCTCGGCAACCGCATGGCCACGCTGGTTGCGCGTCAACTGGTCGGCGAGGAGTCGCCACGGGAGGACGAGATCTGCGACAGCACCGGTGCGGTGCTGGCGGTGAAGGGCACCGAGGGGCTGGTGGTGAACTACGGGCGCTGCTGCTATCCGATCCCGGGCGACCCGATCATCGGCCTGCTCAGCGCCGGGCGCGGGCTGGTGGTACATCGCGAGAATTGTCGCAACGTCGCCGAGCAGCGCGAACGCGCGGGCCGCACGGTTGCCCTCGAGTGGTCCAGCGAGCCGGGTGCCGAGTTCGCGGTTTCGGTGCGCGCGCAGACCGCCAACCGGCGCGGCGCACTCGCCGAGATGGCCGCGGTGATCGCTGACCATGGCTCGAACATCGAGCATATCTCCTTCAACGAACGCGACGGCCACACCACCGCGATGACCTTCACCCTCACGGTGCACGATCGGCGTCACCTCGCGCAGATCATCCGTTCCCTGCGGCGCCTGAACGACGTGCTTCGCGTCCAGCGCAACAAGGGCTGAGCACCGCGCGTTGCGGCGGGACTGCCGCGGCCGGTATCTTCCCGGTTTACCCCAAGGAGGAGATGCAGCATGACGCGAGAGATCATCAGGACCGACGCCGCACCGGCCGCCATCGGCACTTATTCCCAGGGGGTCCGCGTCGGCGACACCGTCTATGTCTCGGGGCAGATCCCGCTGCAGCCGGCCACAATGGACCTGGCCGAGGGCGACATCGAGGTGCAGATCCGGCAGGTTTTCGACAACGTCGCAGCGGTGGCGCGTGCTGCGGGCGGCACCCTGAACGACGTCGCCAAGCTGAATGTCTTCCTCACCGATCTCAGCCACTTCCCGCTGGTGAACCAGGTGATGAGCGAGTATTTCAGCGAACCCTACCCCGCGCGAGCGGCGATTGGCGTGGCGGCACTCCCGAAGGGCGCGGAGGTCGAGATGGACGCGATCCTGTACCTGCCGCGGTCCTGACCCGCAATTCACAGCGCGACCGCGGCGAATGGATCTCGACGCTCCGCTGACCAGCCTCAAGGGCATCGGCCCGAAACAGGCCGAACGGCTCGCGCGCCTCGGCCTCGAGCACGCACACGACCTGCTGCTGCATCTGCCGCTGCGCTTCGAGGACCGAACCCGCCTGACGCCCCTGGCACGCCTGCGTCCAGGCAGTTCGGCGCTCTTCGAAGGCACGGTCGAGGGCACCGAGGTCGCGCACGGCCGACGACGCATGCTCCTGGTGCGTCTGGAGGAAGGCGGCGCGCGCTTAGTGCTTCGCTTCTTCCATTTCGGCGCCGTGCAGCAGCGTTCTTTCGCCACGGGTGCACGGGTGCGCTGCTTCGGCGAGATCCGTGCCCTGCCCGGTGGCCTGGAGTGCGTGCACCCGGAATACCGCATCCTGCGCGGGCCACCGCCGCCGCTGGAACCCGCGCTGACGCCGGTCTACCCGGCTGCGGAGGGCATCTCCCAGCGGCTGCTGCGGGACCTGGTCGCAGCGGTTCTGCCGGAAGCGCAACGCCTGCAGGACGTGCTGCCGGAACTGCGGAACGAGGGCCTGCCGGACCTGGCTCACGCGCTGCGCGAGGTGCACCAGCCGGCCGCGCCGGACACCGAGGTGCCGCTGCTGGAACCAGGTTCGGGCAACGGGCGCAGTCCTGCGCTGACCCGGCTGGCACTGGAAGAACTCTGTGCGCATCAGCTCGCCCTGATGCTGAACGCCGGCTCGCGGCCGCAGGGCCGTGCGCCGGCCCTGCGGCCCGGCGGGTCCCTGTGGCCGCGGCTGCTCGAAGATCTGCCGTTCACGATGACCGGCGCCCAGGAACGCACGATCGCCGAGATCCGCGCCGACCTTGCACGCGAGCGCCCGATGAACCGGCTGCTGCAGGGCGATGTCGGCTCCGGCAAGACGCTGGTGGCCGTTGCAGCCGCGCTGACTGCAATCGAATCCGGCTACCAGGTCGCGTTCATGGCACCGACCGAGCTGCTGGCCCGACAGCACGCCCGCAATCTGGCCGCGTGGCTTGATCCACTCGGGATCGGTCTGGCGTGGCTCGGCGGACGGCAGCGCAAGTCCGAACGCGAGGCCCTGCTGCTGGGGCTGGCGGCGGGGGAGCACGATCTCGCCGTCGGCACCCACGCGCTGTTTCAGGAGTCGGTGGCCTTCGCAAGACTGGGGCTTGCAATCATCGACGAACAGCACCGCTTCGGGGTGCACCAGCGCATGGCGCTGCGCGACAAGGGCAGCGGGCTGATTCCGCACCAGCTGATCATGACTGCGACACCGATTCCGCGCACGCTGGCGATGTCGCTGTACGCGGACCTCGATCAGTCCGTGCTCGACGAGCGCCCGCCCGGCCGCACGCCGGTGAAGACCGCGCTGATCAGCAGCGAGCGCCGTGACGAGGTGATCGAGCGCATCCGGGTGGCCTGCGGCGAGGGCGTGCAGGCCTACTGGGTCTGCCCGCTGGTGGAGGAATCCGACGTGCTCGAGGCCGAGGCCGCCGAGAGCACTGCCGAGCGACTGCGCGCCGCGCTGCCCCACCTGCGGATCGAGCGCGTGCACGGGCGCATGAAGGGGGGCGACCGCGACGCGGTGATGGACGCGTTCCGCCGCGGCGGGATCGACCTGCTGGTCGCGACCACGGTGATCGAGGTCGGTGTCGACGTGCCCAATGCCAGCCTGATGATCATCGAGAACGCCGAGCGCATGGGGCTGTCGCAGCTGCACCAGCTGCGCGGCCGCGTCGGGCGGGGACGCCGCGCCAGCGCCTGCGTGCTGCTGTACCGCCCGCCGCTGGGCGAGATCGCTCGCGAGCGGCTCGAGGCGATGCGGCGCACCGACAACGGCTTCGAAATTGCCGAGGTGGACCTGAAGATCCGCGGTCCCGGCGAGATGCTCGGCACCCGCCAGACCGGCGACCGCGCCTACCGCGTCGCTGATTGGTCCCGGGACCGCGACCTGATGGACACCGCCACCCGTCTCGCCCAGCAGGTGCTGCCCGACCGTCAGCGCACCCAGACGCTGATCCGCCGCTGGCTCGGCTCCGCCGTGCACTACGGCAGCGTGGGGTAAACCCCGGCCCTCACCCCCGGCCCCGTTACTCCGGGCACCTTGTCCGCAAGCGGGAGAGGGGAGAGGGCTCCCTCCCCCGCTTGCGGGGGAGGGCCGGGGAGGGGGCCGACGTCAATGCCGATATGGATCGGGCTCTTCCGGCGGCGGAGGCCGAAAGCGCTTGTAGGCCCAGTTGTACTGCTCCGGGCATTGCCGGACCAGCGCCTCGACCAGGCGGTTGATCTCGGCGGCCGCGCGCTCGGGGTCGGGATCAGCGATTGCGGGGCCGGCCTCGAGTTCGTGGTAGCGGAAACCGCGCCCGCGGGACAGCCGCTCGGCAAAAGCGAAGACCACGCGGTCGTTGCGGCCACGGAGCAGGCGCGGCAGCAGGGTCATCGTCAGTGCGGGGCGGCCGAAGAAGGCCGCGAAGACGCCGGTGGCCCGGCGCGGGCTCTGGTCGGGTAGCAGGCCGATCATCTCGCCACGGTCGCGCGCGGCCTGCAGCTGGCGCAGCCCCTCGCGGCTGGCCGGGGCCAGGCGCGCGCCCGTGGAGGCCCGGGAATCGCGGATCCAGCGATCGATCTCGGGCATCGACAGGGGACTGTAGAGGCTGGTCATCGCCCCGTAGCTGGCCGCATGCAGTCCGGCGAACTCCCAGGAGCCCAGGTGCGGCGCGACCAGAAACAGCGCCTGGCCCGCGGGCCGGTCACCGCCCGGATCGCAGAGCGCAGGATACGGGGCCAGGCGCCGCAGCCGCTCCGGCCCCCCGCGCCAGAGCCACGGCGCCTCCGTCAGCGCCTTGCCCATCTCCATCAGCGAGCGACGCGCAACCCGGCGCCGCCAGCGGGCATTCTGCTCCGGAAAGCACAGGTCCACGTTGACCCGCGCCACCCGCGCCATGCGTGTGCCGGCGATCCAAACGAACCAGCCCAGTGCGGCACCCAGTGCGTGGTTGACCGGCAGCGGCAGGACCGCAAGAACCCGGAGCAGAGAGCCGAGGATCCGATCCCTGAATCTCCTGCGCCGTCTCATGGGTGGTCGACGCCCGCAGGGACTGGGCCGCACCCGCCGGCATCGTCCGCCGGCAACGTCGGGTCCAGAGCCCGCCGCTGGCGTGCGGCGCGAAAACCGGCCCTCACCCCCGGCGATGAAAATCTCCCTCCCCCGCTTGCGGGGGAGGGTTGGGGTGGGGGTACGGCGGCGGCCCAGACCCTCACACCCGGCCCCGTTATTCCGGGCATCCTGCCCTCCGCCCTTCGGGCCCGCCTAAGGCGGTTCGAAATCCGCTCCCGCCGGATTTGTCCGCTCGCGGGAGAGGGGAGAATTGCGCGATCTTGGCGCTAACTCTCATGGCACCCAGCCACCCCCGACGATGAAAATCCCCCTCCCCCGCAAGCGGGGGAGGGCTGGGGTGGGGGCGCGGCGTCGGGCCCGGCCCTCACCCCCGGCCCCGTTACTCCGGGCATCCTGCCCTCCGCCCTTCGGGCCCGCCTACGGCGGTTCGAAATCCGCTCCCGGCGGATTTGTCCGCAAGCGGGAGAGGGGAGAACTGCGGAAGTTTCACGCTAATCTTCATCCGGCCTCGCCTTCCCCCCCGGGAGTGTCGTCGGCGCGCATCAGCGGGTCCATCGCGGTGCGCAGGTTGCGGAACAATCGTGGATGCAAGGCCTCCTCGCGAGCCAGCAGGGTCTTCATGTGCTCGCGCTCGGTGGGTTTCGAGAAGCACGCGGGGCAGCTGTCCGGGATCACAGGGAGTTCCGCGGCAGCTGCGAAATCCCGGGTCTGGCGCTCGCGCACGTAGACCAGCGGCCGGATCACCCGCAGATCGCCCGCGTCGATCCGGTAATGGGCTTTCATCGTGCGGAGCTGGCCGCCGTGGAAAGCGCTCATCAGGAAGCTCTCGGCAAGGTCGTCGAGGTGCTGGCCGAGCGCGATCACGGTGTAGCCCTGCTCGCGCGCCGTGCGATAGATCAGGCCGCGCTTCATCCGCGCGCAAAAGGCGCAGAAGGAGTCCTTGCCCATGTGCCGGTCGGCCAGCTCGGCAATCGGTTCCGACACGAAGAAGTACGGGATGGAAAAGGCGGCGAGGTAGTCGCGCAGCCGAGCGGGATCGAAGCCCTCGATCCCGGGATCGATGGTCACCGCGCCCACCTCGAAGCGCACCGGGGCCCGGCGGGCGAGGTCGTGCAGCAGCCACAGCAGCGTCAGGGAGTCCTTGCCGCCGGAGAGCCCGACCAGGATGCGGTCGCCTTCGCGGATCATTTCGAAGTCGCCAATCGCGCGGCCCGCGAGGCGGCGGATGGATTT
>PWRV01000168.1 GCA_003563455.1 Thioalkalivibrio sp. | reverse complement strand
TGCATCCACAGGACTGCCGCGGGAACCGCGCGGTGCAACTCCGGAACCCTTCGGGTCATCGTGCCGGAATGCCAATGCTCGAGCACACGCCCGGTGCAGAACCAGAGGTCGTAGTTCGCATCGGGTTGCTCGACCGGAGCGGAATAGGGCCGGAAGAAGATCTTGGCCTTGCCCGGCAGTCCGACCGCCGTCGCGTCCGTGACCTGATCGAGGTCACCGCTGGGGATGGACTTTTGCAGTTTTCCGTAGAACTCGAAGCCGGCACCCTTGGTGACATAGGGGTCGTACTCCTCGTTGAACCGCCAGCTGCCTTCCTTGCCATCGACCACGGGCCAGCGCATGCCGCGTACCTCGTCGCGATGGTAGACGTCGAAGTCGGCCAGGTCCTTGCCGATGCCGCGGCCGAAGTGCACATACTCCTGCCACAGCGCCTTCTCGACGAACCAGCCATCGCCCAGCGCCTCGGTCGTGTGGTTTTCGTGGCCCTTCGCGACCGGATCGGGCCAGACGTGCTTCCGGTTGTCCGGCGTGGCGAAAAGCGCCTCGTACAGGCTGGTGTCCGGCGCATAGCCCATGGCCTCCGCCTCCGCAAGCACGCTCGGGAGTTTGCCGTCCTCGTAACCTTCCGCCTTCAGCCCGGGCACCGTCTGTTCGCCCCAGAAATCGCCGACGGTGAAACGCTTGGAGAACTCCAGGGTCTGCCACAGATCGCCACGGGCCATCCCGGGGGGCGGCACCTGCTCGCGCCAATGCTGCGTGCGCCGCTCGGCGTTGCCGTAGGCGCCCCATTTCTCGAAGATCATCGCGACCGGCAGGATCAGGTCGGCCACCTTGGCCGAGATCCCGGGATAGGCCTCGGAGACCACGATGAAGTTGTCCTGCTCGCGTGCGGCCTTGATCCAGTGATTGGCATTGGGATGGGTGTGCCAGGGGTTGTTCACCTGCACCCAGGCCCATTTGACGCTGCCGTCCTGCAGGTCGCGCATGATCTTGCCATAGAAGGAACCGACCTTCGGGCTGATCGTCCTGTCCGGGAGCTTCCAGTGCTCTTCGGTGAACTTGCGGTGTGCGGGAACAAAGACCAGCCGGTCCGCGGGCAACCGGTGCGCGAAGGTTCCGACCTCACGGGCCGTGCCGCAGGCACTGGGCTGCCCGGTGAGCGAGAACGCGCCGTTGCCCGGCTGGGACTGCTTTCCGAGCAGCAGGTGGTTGGCATAGATCAGTTCGTTCGCCCAGGTGCCGCGCGTATGCTGGTTGATCCCCATGGTCCAGAAGGAGACGACCTTGCGCTGGGCGTCGACATACAGGTCCGCAAGTTCCTGAAGCTTCTTCTTGAAGTCCTCCAGCGACTCCGCGTCATCGCCCTTCGCGAGTTCGGCGACGAAGTCCAGCGTGTACGGCTCGACGGCCTTCTTGTAGTCCTCGAAGCTGATGCTCCAGTGGGCCCCGGCGTTCCCCCGGCTGTTCTGCTCCACCGCCTCGCCTTCCTGGCGCCGCTGTGCGATTGCCTCGTTTCGATCCAGCGTGACCTTGAGTTCCTTGGCGACGATGTCGGCCTCGGCCGGGAAGGTGTACTTGCCCTCGGGGTCTGCGCGCAGGCCGTAGCCGATGTCGTACGGCCCAGTCGTGAAGATGCAGTGCTTGTTCACGAAATCCCAGTTGACCGCGTCCCGGGCGATGATCTCGCGCGCGATGTAATTGAGGATCGCCAGATCGCTGTTGGGTTTGAAGATGATTTCCAGATCCGCGCCGTCGGAGCTCATGTTGCGAAAGGTCGACAGGTTGACCACGCGTACGTCGGGATTGCCCATGCGCCGGTTCATGATCCGCGACCACAGCACCGTATGCATCTCGGCCATGTTCGCGCCCCACAGGACCATCGTCTCCGTGTGCTCGATGTCGTCGTAGTTACCCGCAGGCTCGTCGGTGCCGAAGGTGCTGTAGAAGGCGGCCACCGCGCTGGCCATGCAGTTGCGGGCATTCGGATCCACCATGTTGGCCCGGAAGCCTGCCTTGAACAGCTTGTTCATCGCATAGCCTTCCTGGACCGTCCATTGCCCGGATCCGAAACAGGCGACCCCCTCGGGACCCTTCTCCGCATAGGCCCTGCGGAACTGGCGCTCCATCTCGTCGAATGCCTGTTCCCACGATACCGGGACGAAGTTGCCCTGCTTGTGGAACTGGCCGTCCCTCATCCGCATCAGCGGCTGGGTTAGGCGATCCTGGCCGTACATGATCTTGGCGTTGAAATAGCCCTTGACACACTGCCAGCCACGGTTCACCGGGTTCTCGGTATCGCCCTTCTGGGCCACCACGCGTCCGTTCTTGGTCGCGAGCATCAGGCCGCACCCGGTACCGCAGAAGCGGCAGACGCCCTTGTCCCACCGCCAATCCTGTTCCGTTTCCCGCGCTGCGGCGAGGGCTGCGGGACCCAGGGAGAGCCCGGCCATGGAAGCGGTACTGGCGGCGATGCCGGCCTTCAGGAAGTTTCTTCTGGAGACGGTCATGGTTGGTGTTCTCCTTGGGGTTTTCGTTGTCGTTATCTGGGAGGTCGGTCAGCTGACGAGTGAGGGCGGGATCAGGTCCAGCTCACCCGTGGCGCGCCCCTGACGGTTCTTGAGCCCGTCCAGGATCTCCTGATCCTCCTCGAAATAGTGGTAGAGCATGTCGGCCAGGATGACGCCCGGGACGGCCTTGATCCGCAGCAGCCCGTTCATTTCTGCGGCGATGGAAAGGGCCTCCTGGACGACGACGATCTTGCCCTGGTCCGGGTCCTCGAAATGGACCTCCACCCCCGGCAGTTCCGCCAGCGCGGTCGATACCGCCGGCAGGTTCAGGGGCTTGCAGAGCACCACGATTCCGGAAAGATTCATTGCCGGTTCCTCTCTATCGACTGTTGAACATGTGTCATCGGCCCCGGGTTTTGCCGCCCTCCGGTTGCCCGTCGGACTTGGGCCGCTAGCGGACATCGACCGCGCCGGCGGGACAAGGGGCCACGCAGGCTCCGCATCCGTTGCAAAGCGCCGCCTCCAACTGCGGCAGGAATGCCCCGCCCAACTGGGGGCGAAAGCGGATTGCCCCGGTAGCGCAGCGGTCCGCGCAGCTGCGGCAGACCACGCCGGAACGGCTCAGGCAGCCCTTGGCGAAGCGCGCCCGCTGGCTCCACGGCTGCTCCCCATTCGTCCTTGCCGCCCGGGACAGGACACCCGGTGCGCAGCAGGAGGTGCAGGTCTCGCAGAAACTGCATTGGCCGCGCGAAAAATCGACCACCGGAAAGCCCCCGGAACCCGCCACGATGATCCCGGTCGGGCACCGGTCCACACATTTGTTGCAGCGGGTACAGGAAGCCAGAAAGTCCGCTTCGTCCACAGCCCAGGGGGGACGTGCAGGCGCCTTACCGCCGGAGAAAGCGCCGCGAAGAAACTGCATACGGGTCACCGCTGAGCTCATGGGTGCTCTGTCCTCGTTCCCTGCCGCAATGACGCGATATTCGCGTGGGAGTCGCCCCGGCACATCGCCGGATCATGGATTGCCGCATGATGCATTCCTGATAAAACATCATGACTCTTCGGGCCCTATCTACTAACTCAATAACTAAGATACCGCAAGTGAAAAATTTGCGAGTACCCCGACTTCTCTTTTTTTAATAACTCTTTTTAGGTAACAAGAATACCCCGCAGGTATCGCGAGCGAACTACTCCTATATTTACAGAGCTATTCGAAAAAATTATTTGAAACATTTCTGATGGAGAACAGGATTCGGAACATGGCGGAAGATCCCTTCGGATGGCGGGCGATCCGAGCGGCTTGCAACGCCCCCAGCGCGGATCGATCCTCAAGGCGCATGGCCCTGCACTCCGCAAGCCTCGCCCTTGATGCAGGACAAGCGCCTTCCAGCGAGGGCAGTGCGCCGATTACGCGGACTGCGGCCAACCGGCATCAACGGGGTCAAGCGGGCGCACTCGCCGTCCCTGTGTGGGACTGCAAGGCCAAACATTGTGCGCAAGGACCTTACAATCCGCTGATCCACTCTGCCTTGCGAGACCCCGTTGTGCCCTCAGGCAGAGGCTCTAACTACATGGGGTTACACACACAGGGATATGGCGGAACTGCCAAGATCTGCTAGCCTCTTTAGTAGACCCTCACGAATTCGCGGCAAATCACGGACGACCTTTGAATCGTGTCAGGCGGCGATCGAAGGTCGTTGCAAAGCGGAATCTTCCGCGCGTCCCACGAGATGAGTGGGCAACATACCCGGGAGTCGCTGAAACGGAGGCCGAAGGGTCCGGCGTGATCGCATAAGGCGATAGCCCGACCGTCATGTGCAGGACGACCCCGAGTCGTTCGTGGACGTTGCCTCGATGGTTCCCAGGAACATGGCTCCACGATGAAGGACGACCGGCATGCAGCGAACGATGCTGTCGTTGCCCACGGCTCCAAGGAGGAGGCACATGCTCCAGCGTCAATCCGCCCTGCTCATCATCGCCGCGCTTTTCGTCGCGGCCTTGCTGCTGGCGCTGATCACCCATGGTAGCGGCGTGGTTCGCAATGACCCCGATCGGCATATCTGGATCCCGAAGGAACTGACCATGCCCCTGCAGCTGCAGGTTGCCCATGACGGACAGCGGATCCTGTTTCGCTACCGCTGGCCGGCCGCACACCCGCATCTTCACCATGATGTGCTTCGCTACACGGAAGGGGGTTGGGTGCAGGAGCGGCGCGCTCCCGTGGGGCCCGAGCCGGACGGCCTCTACGAGGACCGTCTGAGCATGATGATCGACGATGGCAGTGTGCCGGAGTTTCAGCGCTACGGGGGCTACATCACCGTCGGCACCGGGATGCGGGACTTCACGGACAGCGAAGGGCAGGCGGGCCAAGGCGAGGATCTCGCCTACCGTCGCAAGTATCTGCCGGACACCCGACTGGATCCCGACGACTGGTACTCCATCTCCGACGCGGAGACCCTCGCCGCGCAGAGGGAAGCGGGTTACTTCCTCGACCTCTGGCACTGGCGCGCGCAGCTGTCGAACCCAATCGGTTGGTCCGACGATCAGCACATCGCCTGGTACCGGCTCTATGATGCCGGCGACGGGCCGTTCGCCAGCAACTGGGACGGCGCTGCCGGGGAACCCCGTTTCATGTTCGACCCCGACGCGACCGGCATACGGGCACTGCGCTGGGAGCAGGTCTCGACCGACCGCACCGACATGGATGGTCCCTACTACCTGGCGGAGCCATCGGCAGTTGCGTTCGATTCCGGGCACGATTGGGAGGAGGGTGACGTACTTCCGGCCCAGGTCCTGCGGGAACCGAGCGGTGCTCGTGCCGCTGTCCGCGTGCAAGGTGAGGGTCGCTGGGCCGACGGCTACTGGGACGTGACCCTCGAGCGCAGCCTGGACACGGGATTCCCGCTGGAGGACAAGATTCTTCACGACCAGGGGGTCTACGACATCGCCCTGGCGGTGCATCGCGATGCGAAGGCGAGCCGCTGGCATTACGTCTCCATGCCGCTGCAGGTGGGGTTGGGAAGGGAGGCCGACCTCGTCGCAGCCCGCTTCTCCGGAGACACCCCGGACTGGGACCGGGTCGCCGTCCACGAGGTGACCCTGTTCTATCCGGGCCAGGTCGACTGGCCAAGACTCACCAGCGAGATCCACGCCGGTGCCAAGTACATTGCCGAGGGTGTTCCGGTGAAGTTCCGGCACACGCCGGCACAGCTGGCGCAATACGGCGTGGAGATCGAGTTCGAACGCGAAATCCGCCGGCAGTGGTGGCTGAGCCTGGTTGCCGGCACCCTGCTGATCATGAGCTTTGTCCTGTCGATCATCCTGGTTCTTGGCCGCCGAGGGGAGGACTGAGACGATGGGACCCTATCATGCACTGATGGTGCATTTCCCGGTGGCCTTCTGGACCGCCGGGTCCGTGATCTTGATCGTCCGCGCGATCTCCGACGGGCCGCTGGCCCGCGCGTTTGATCGGGTGCTGGTGCCGTTCCTGTTGCTGGGCGTTGTCTCGGGCCTGATCGCCTATGTCCTCGGCCTTATGGTTTGGCCGCCGGATACCCTGCAGACCACGCCGCTGGGGCGCAACCACATGATGGCTGCCACATGGTCCATGTTCTACTGGGCCTCGGTTCTGGTCCTGCGCTGGTGGGTCGGGGAGAGGGTCTGGGACGGCGCCGTCAACCGCCTGATCATGCTGGGGCTCGGCGCCCTGGGAACCGGTCTGCTTACCATCACCGGTACTCTGGGTGGCCATCTCCACGGCGCCCCTACCTTCCTCAGCGACGTGCTGCGACAGGTCGGCTGGGAGGTCTACGCGACCTTCTATTTCCCGACCTGGGTGCTGGCGCTGCTTGCTGTGGTCATCGTGGCGATGCCGGTACTCGCCGGCATCAGCCGCCGTGCGGGCCAGCGGCCCGCCTGAGCCGAGAGGGACACAGACGATGAAGATTCCGGCCCTTTTGCTCATGACGCTCGTCTTCCTGGGATCGGTCGGCCTGTCCCAGGCGGTGCCACCCGGACTGAGCCTGGAATTCATCCCCGAGGACGAAGGGGTGGTCAACTTCTCCGGCACGTCTCACTACGAGGCCGGCATGCGCTGTGCCAACTGTCACATGCGCGTGTTCGACGTCAGCCGGTCGGCACGGATCTCGTTTGGCGACCACCGCAGCGATCAGTTCTGCTTCGGCTGTCATGATGGCGATAGGGCCTTCGGCGTGCGGCGCAACTGCGGCAACTGCCACGAGGGCGGTTAGACACCGGTGAGGCATGCACCGGGAGGAGGATGCATTGGAACCATCCAATACTGGTGGACGCTGCTTCTGAGCCGGCCCACTGCCATGCCTGCAAGCGCCATACGGCGCAGAGGAGAAAACGCCATGGAACAGAAGGAAGGATCATCAAGGGGTCGTCTGCTCGGTGCCGGCCTGGCACTCGCCGGCCTGACCCTGGCGACCGCCACCCTGGTGGGGTGCGCAGAGAGGACCGTCAGCTACAGCGCCCAGGTGCAGCCCATCATTGAGCGGCGCTGCTTGGAATGTCACCAGCCGGGAGCACCCGGATATGAAGAGAGCGGCCTGGAAATGACCAGCTATGCGTCGCTGATGCAGGGCACCCGCTTCGGTCCCATCATCGAGCCCGGCGAACCCATGAACAGCATTCTGAACCAACTGGTCGAAGGCCGCGCCCACCCATCCATCGCGATGCCCCATGGCCGTGACCGAATTCCGGACTCCGAGATCGCACTGCTGCGCAAATGGGTCGAGCAGGGCGCCCTCGACAATTGAACTCCGTCGGTGCGTCGTTCTCAGGCGGTACTCAAGGGACAGGAGCCCCAGAGACATCGCTCCTGGCCCATCCTCCTTGATGGAGGGCGCTCGCGCCAGCTTCCCGGCACCCGACCTGGAGACGCTGGTCGCCTACCCTGCCCGGCATTCTTCTGCCGTCCAGGGAATGCCGCACCGCGCTGACGGGAAAGCGCTTGCCCTGCGTCAATGACAACGCGCTGGTGGTGCCGGACCCTGCCCCGCAAGGATCGACCGATCCGCACCGGGGTGGATGGCCTGTCGTCTTTCAGCCCCCGTATTACTGGGGGTCCGAGGGGATGCCCACCATGTTCCGCAGCCTGTTTTCCATCGCCTTTCGCCCCTTTTTTCTTGCTGCCGGCTGGTTCTCCGCCGCGTGGATCCTGATCTGGGTGTTCTACCTGATGAAGGGCGTTCCCTCGCTCGGGACCTTGAACCCGATCGTCTGGCACGGACACGAGATGCTGTTCGGCTTCGCAGCGGCGGTCATCGCCGGTTTCGCCCTCACGGCCATGCAGAACTGGACCGGGCTGGACTGGACCACGCTCGCGATCACCCTGGCGGTGCTGCCGGGTTTCCTGTGGCTGGGGAAGGATCCGATACTGGCCCTGCTACTCCTCGCCGCCGCCGTGCTCAATGTCGTGCGCCTGCTGGCATGGAGACCCTGGGGAACGTTGCGCGTGCCCCTGCTATGGGTGCCGCATGTCGGTTATCTGTGGTTGCCCATCGGTTTCGCCCTGCACGGGGCCCACCTCGCTCAGGGGACCGCGATGCCCTCCGCTCCCGGATCGGGCAGGCTGGCCTGGATGAACGTCTCCGCGGCGCTCAGCATTTCGCCGCGCAATGCCTCCGGCACGCTGTCACCGGCCTGGGCC
>PWRV01000127.1 GCA_003563455.1 Thioalkalivibrio sp. | reverse complement strand
TTCGCGCACGTCTTCCTCCCCGCGGGCGACGTCTGGCTGCACCTGCGCGAAACCGTGCTGGGCGAGTACGTGACCAATTCCCTGCTCCTGCTGCTGGGGGTAGGCATCGGCGTGCTGGTGATCGGGGTACCGGTGGCCTGGCTGGTCAGCGTCTGCGAGTTTCCGGGACGACGCATCTTCCAGTGGGCCCTGATGCTGCCGCTGGCAATGCCGGCGTACATCATCGCCTACACCTACACCGGCATGCTGGACTTCGCCGGGCCGGTCCAGACGATGATCCGCGACCTCACCGGGCTGGGCTTCGGGGAGTACTGGTTCCCGGAGATCCGGTCGCTGACCGGGGCGATGCTGATGCTGACCCTGGTGCTGTATCCGTATGTCTACCTGTTGACCCGTGCGGCGTTTCTGGAGCAGTCGGTCTGCGTCCTCGAGGTCTCCAGAACCCTTGGCAGCGGGCCTTACGACAGTTTCTTCAGGGTGGCATTGCCGCTAGCCCGACCGGCGGTGATCGCCGGGCTGACACTGGCCCTTATGGAGACACTCGCCGACTATGGCACCGTCGCCTACTTCGGCATCCCTACCTTCACCACCGGGATCTTCCGGACCTGGTACGGCCTCGCGGACCCCGCTGCCGCGGCGCAACTCGCTGCGGTGCTGCTCAGCTTCGTGTTCGTGCTGATCCTGCTCGAGCGGTGGTCGCGCATGCGCGCGCGTTTTCACCATACCTCTTCGAAGTACTCCAACCTGCCGCGCTACCGCCTGCGCGGCTGGAAGGCGGGCGCCGCGGTGGCAGCCTGTCTGCTGCCCGTCCTCCTCGGCTTCCTGATCCCGGCCGCTCAGCTGTCGATCTGGGCGGCGCGCACCACCGATCACTGGATGAACCCGGATTTTGCCCAGCTGGTGTTCAACACCTTCTACCTCGCGGCGATCGCGGCGGTAGTTGCGGTGGCGCTGGCGCTGGTGCTGGCCTATGCCCGGCGGATGCAGGGGGGGCTGATCACCGGAATCGCCGTGCGCGTGGCCGGGCTCGGCTACGCGGTACCCGGAACCGTGATCGCGATCGGCGTGATGATTCCCTTCGCCTGGTTCGACAACACACTCGACTCGCTGATGCGCGACTGGTTCGGCATCTCCACGGGGCTGCTGCTGTCCGGCACCCTTTTCGCGCTGCTGTTCGCCTACGTGGTGCGGTTCCTTGCCGTATCGCTGCAGACCGTGGAGGCCGGTCTCGGCAAGATCAAGCCGAGCATGGACGATGCCGCGCGGTCGCTCGGCATGCGCCCGCTGGGCACGCTGACGCGCGTGCACCTGCCGATCATGCGCGGGACGCTGCTGACCGCGCTGCTGCTGGTCTTCGTCGACGTGCTGAAGGAGCTGCCTGCGACGCTGATCCTGCGTCCCTTCGACTTCAATACGCTCGCGGTGCGCGCCTTCGAACTCGCGGGCGACGAACGCCTGGCAGAATCCTCCAGTGCAGCGCTGGCGATCGTGCTCCTCGGGCTGCTACCGGTTATCCTGCTCAGCCTGACCATTGAACGATCCCGACCCGGACAGCGGCAGCAAAAGGGCCGGCGGAACGAGGATTCCGCCGAGGCCGAACCGATTGCCGTGCCGGCCGGCACACAGGGCGCATGACCATCACGAACCGAAACCCCGCTGCCGCCGCGGAGGTGGTGCTGGACGATGTCGACGTCGGCTATTCCGGCCAGCGAGTGGTCCACGCGATCTCGCTGGAACTCCCGCGCGGCCAGATCGGCTGCCTGCTGGGTCCATCGGGCTGCGGCAAGACCACCCTGCTTCGGGCGATCGCCGGTTTCGAGGGCGTGATGCGCGGCGAGATCCGGCTCAACGGCGAGAGCGTCAGCCGGCCGGGCTTCACCCTTCCCCCCGAGAGGCGCAGCGTGGGCATGGTGTTCCAGGACTTCGCGCTGTTCCCGCATCTGGACGTCGCCGGCAACATTGCCTTCGGCGTCCGTGGCTGGAGCCGCGGCGACCGTGACCGAAGAGTGCGCGAACTGCTGCGGCTGATCGGACTGTCCGGGTACGAGCGTGCCTACCCGCACGCACTGTCCGGCGGCCAGCAGCAGCGCATCGCGCTGGCGCGGGCGCTGGCGCCGAAGCCGGAACTGTTGCTGCTCGACGAACCCTTCTCGAACATGGACATCGAGCTGCGCACCGACATCGCCCACGAGGTCCGGGCCATCCTGCGCGCCGAAGGCACCACCGGCATCCTGGTGACCCACGACCAGAACGAGGCCTTCGCGTTCGCCGACTGCATCGCGGTGCTGAACAATGGTCGGTTGTCCCAGTGGGATACCGCCTATCACCTGTACCACCGACCCGCCGACCGCTTCGTTGCCGATTTCGTCGGCGAGGGCACGATCATTCCGGGGAAGGTTTGCGAGAACAACTGCGTCGAGACCGCGCTGGGAAAGATCCGCGGCCCGCTGTCCGACCGTTTCGGCCCCGGCACCGCTGTCGACGTGCTGGTGCGTCCGGACGATATCGCGCTTGACAACGACCGCGGCGACATCAAGGCCGAGGTGCTGTCGAAGGCCTTTCGCGGTGCGGATTTCCTGTACACGCTCAGACTGCAGGACGGTACCGAAATCCTGTGCGTCGCACCCAGCCACGACAACTTCGTGGTGTCGGATCATGTTCGACTGCGGCTGAACTTCTCCCACCTGGTGGTGTTTCCGCGGGGTGACAGCGGCCCTGCCCGGCGCTGAGGGACACGCCGTACCACCGAGCGCCCACCGATTGCCGGAGCCGTTGCGCGTTCCGTTCGCGTTATCATGGGGTCCCACGCACGATGGGGCATGGCGAATGCACGGCGCCGATTCGCCCGCTCGCTCCGTCACGAACACGCAGATTCCGATGACGCACCCCGAGCCACCACTGCGAGACCGATCACGGCCGGGATGGCTCGCGAGGATGCTGTCCGTGGCACTGGTGGCGACGCTTGGCTCGATCCCGCCGGTGGCGGCCGACGAGCAGCCCCGGCTTCAGATCGAGGGCGGAACCGCGGAACAGCGGCAGAACATCCGGGCCTTCGTGCCGATGAGACGTTACGAATGCGAGCTTCCGGCGTTCCGGGAGCGCAGGATTGCGCGAACCACCGAGGACCGCGCACGCCAGGCGCTGCGCGCGCTTGGCCACTACCGGCCGGAAATCGATGTCGCGATCGAGCGCACCGAGACCTGCTGGGACCTGAAGGTGACGCTGGAACCGGGGCCCGTGGCACGCATCGCCGAGGTGGACGTCCAGGTCACCGGTGACGGCGCCGACGATCCGGCCTTCGTCGCCGTGGTCTCGGATCCGGGCATCGTCCCGGGTGATCCGCTGCGGCACGATGCCCATGACCGCCTGCGCTCCCGCCTGATGGGGGTCGCCTCGGACCGCGGCTATTTCGACGCCGAACTGACCGACAGTCGGCTGCTGGTCGACCCGGAAGCGAACGAGGCACGCATCAGCATCCGGCTCGACAGCGGACCGCGCTACCGTTTCGGCGAGATAACGCTCGATCAGGAGATCCTGCGCGATGCCTTCGTCGCCCGGCTGATCCCTTTCGAGCGCGGCGACCCGTACAGCTCAAGGCAAATCATACAGCTGCAGCGGAACCTGCGGGACAGCGGTTATTTCGAGACGGTGCGCGTGCGCCCGCTCCTGGATGAACGGGTGGACGGCGAGGTTCCCATCGTCGCCGGGGTGGATCCGCGCAAGCGCACCGCCTACGAGCTCCGGCTGGGGTTCTCCACGGACCGGGGGGCGCGGCTCGCGCTCGGCCTCGATCGCCGCTGGGCGAACCGGCGCGGACACCGGTACAGCGCCGAGCTCGAACTGTCCCAGAGGCGTTCCGGCATCGGTTTCAGTTATGACATTCCGCTGGCTGACCCGCTGACGGACAACCTCAACCTCTTCACGTCCTACACCACCGAGGATACCGGCACCAGCCAGTCGGACCGCTTCCAGATCGGCGCCGCCCGGGTCCAGCGCCACCCGTCGGGCTGGCAGACCACCCAGGGCCTGCGCTACGAATACGAGGACTTCACCGTCGGCGATGTCAGCGACACCTCCAGGCTGCTGATTCCCTCCTACCGGATCAATCGCACCAAGGCGGACGACCCGCTCTATCCCCGCAGCGGGTATCGGGTGGACCTGCGCGGTCAGGGAGCTTCGGAGCAACTGGCGTCGACACTGACATTCGCCCAGCTGCAGGGTAATGCCAAGCTGATCTCCGGCCTGGGCGCGGGCCGGCTGATCCTGCGCGGCGAGGCGGGCCTGACCGCGGGTGCAAGCGTGGAGGAACTGCCCAGCTCGCTGCGCTTCTTCGCCGGGGGCGACACCAGCGTCCGCGGCTTCGGCTTCGAGCGGCTTGGCCCGGAGGACGACGAAGGCAACGTGATCGGCGGGCGGCACCTGCTGGTCGGCAGCGTCGAATACGATCATCCGGTCGGCGCGGGTAACTGGGGCGTCGCGGTATTCCTCGACGCCGGCAATGCCTTCAACGATTTCAACGACTATGACCTGAAGGGCGGCGGCGGCTTCGGCGTGCGCTGGCGTTCCCCGGTCGGGCCGATCCGTCTCGATCTCGCCCACGCGCCCGAATCCCGGGACAATTTCCGCATTCACTTCACGATGGGGCCTGACCTGTGATCCGTGCACTGCGGATCCTGCTGGGCCTGCTGGGGTGGGTGCTGATCCTGGTGCTGCTGGCGCTGGCCGGGGCCGTCGCGGTGGTGTCGACCGAGAACGGCACCCGCTGGCTGTTTGCCCAGGCCGAGCGTCATGCGCCAGTGGAGTTTCGCGTCGACACGGTCGACGGAACGCTGTTCCGCGGACTGTCGGTGACCGGACTCGAGGTGGATGCAGCCGGCACGCGGGTACGCCTCGACGAGGGCAGGGTGCAGCTTGACGCCATTCCGCTGCTACGGCTCGTCGTGAGGATCCCCGAGCTCGGCCTCGCGGGCCTGACCGTCGAGCTCCCCGAGCCCGAACCGGAATTGCCCGCACCGCCCGAGCCACCGGATCCACTGGAATTGCCGGATGCGATCGAGCTTCCGGTGACGGTGGAGATCGAGCGTTTCGTGCTGACGGACCTGGTGCTGCAACGCGAGGGCGAGACACTACTGAATATGGACCGGCTCGCAATGGAACTGCACGCGGGGCCGGAGGCCCTGCGCGTGTCGGCGCTGGAACTGGTGATGCCGGAAGTCGAGGCACGGGCCGATGCCGAACTGCGTCCCTCCGGCGCGTACCCGCTGCGGCTCGCGGGGCAATGGCGCGCCCCCCTGCCCGAGGCGCTGTCGGCAGGGCTGGAGACCACGCACGCGAAAGGCGAACTGGTTCTCGATGGCGAACTGCAGGGATGGGTGGAGGCCACCCACGGTCTCGAGGCCGGCGTGTCGCTGGACACCCGGCTCGCCGCACGGGATCTGCTCGGCACGCCGCAGCTCCGCGTGGACAACCGCTGGTCGGCCTTCGAATACCGGCTCGATCCGGAAACCGTCGTCAGCATCGACGGCGGCGAACTCGCGCTGCACGGCGACCTCGATGACTGGACCCTGACGGGTGCGACCGCCGCACAGATGACCGGTCTGCCCGCCGTCCGGCTCGATGCGGCAATGGGCGGCTCGATGGAGCAGGTCGCGATCGACGCACTCAGCCTGCGCAGCGAGGCCGGCGAAGCCGACCTCCGGGGCCGGGTGGCGCTTGGGGAGACCCTCTCCTGGGATCTCCACGCCGCCATTCGCGGGTTCTCGACACTGGCCCTGGGCATCGAGCCCGACGCGACGATCGAGACGCTCTTCCTCGACAGCACCGGCTCGTTGCCGCAGGCCGCGGATCTCGGACTGGAAGACCGGCTCCTTGCGATAGCGGCGTCCCTGGAGATCCGCGAGCTTCGCGCGCACGTGGCCGGGCAGGACCTGGAAGGCCACGGGCAGGTGCTCGTCGACCGCGGGACGGCCCGTATCGAGGAGTTGCTGCTGCGCCTGGGTCCCGAAGGCATCCTGCAGGCCACCGGCGAGGCCGACCTGGCGGCCGAGACGCCGTTCTGGCTATCGCTGGCCGCGGATGCACTGGACCTCGACTTCCTGGCACCGGAACGGCAACTCGCGCTGGACCGGCTGCGCCTCGGGGTGGAGGGACTCTTCGGCGTCGAGACCGGCGCGATCCAGGCGGAGATCGGCCTGAGCGAACTCGCGGCCCGGGTCGACGGGCAGCCGGTCGGGGCGCGGGCGGGGCTTGGCGTTACCGAATCCCGGACCGACATCCGGGAACTCGAGATCTTCCTGCCCGCCGACGGCCTGCTCTCGGCGGGCGGCACGGTCACCTACGATGCCGGCATCGGTTGGGACCTGCGCCTCTCCGGCCGCGGAATCGATCCCGGCGTCGTCGCCCCCGATCTCGCCGGCCAACTGGCGCTGGAGCTCACGAGCCGTGGCGCGCTGCCGCCCGACGACGACCTTCGGCTCGAGGCGGAACTGGCGGAGCTGAGCGGTACGCTGCGCGGCCAGCCGGTCGACGGCACCGGCGCTGTCGCGGTCAATGGTCAGCGCATCCGGGTCGACCGGCTGGATCTCGGCATCGGGGCGAACCGGGTCAGCGCCAGCGGCGACATCGACGAGATCCTGGCGCTGGAACTGGCGGTGGACGCCCCCGAACTCCACCGCATCCTCCCCGAACTCGCCGGACGGATCCGGCTGGATGCGGAACTCGCCGGCACCAGGGAGAGCCCGCGTATCGCCGCGACCGGCGAGGGATCGGGGTTGCGCTATCAGGAATTCGGACTGGGCGGCCTGCAACTGCGGCTTGACGCAGGTCTGGACCCCGGGGCCCCGGCGGAGCTCGACCTGCGCCTGTCGGGTATCCAGGCCGCGGCGCAGACCATCGAGTCGGTCCGCGCCACGGCCGACGGACGGGCCTCGGACCACCAGCTCACGCTGGCGGTCGATGCCGGGGACCGGGGCCGTCTCGAACTGCGGGCGTCGGGTGGCTACGACCTCGATCAGACCCGCTGGGACGGGCAGCTGGAACGGCTGGACATCGCGCAGCCGCTGGCCGGTGAATGGGCCCTCCGGGCGCCGGTGACGGTCAGCGCGGGTCCGGAACGCGCGGCCCTGGGCGAACTCTGCCTCGGTCGGGAAGATGCCCGGCTCTGCCTTCAGGGCGATTGGGACGAGCGCACGGGTGGACAGGGACGCGCTTCGCTCGAAGACGCGAACCTCGCCTGGCTGTCGCCACTGCTGCCACCCGAAACCACTGTCGAGGGCACACTGGATGCCCGCGCTCGCGCCTCGGTGGATTCCGCAGGACGCCTGCAGGCCGAACTCGAGGTACCCCCTGCGGCAGGACAGTTCTCGGTTGCAATGATCAACGGCGCCACGAAGGTAATCCCCTATCGGGATCTGCGGCTTGCGCTTCGGGTCGATGACCGCAGCGTGGATGCCGACGCCGGCCTGTCCTTCCTCGAGGACGGTGATGCACGCGCCGTCGTGCAGCTTCGCCCCGAGGGCGAGAGTTACCGGATCGAAGGCGAAGTCCGTGCCGGCCTGGAGAGCCTGGAGTGGACGGGGGCCCTGTCGCGCGAGGTGCAGGACGTACGCGGACGCCTGCTGGCGGATCTCGAAATCGGCGGACTGCTCGACGCTCCCGAGATCAGCGGCGACATCCGGCTGGAAGAATTCAGCGCGAGGATCATCGAGGCCGGCATTACGCTCGAGATCCCGCAGCTGGTCGCCGAGGCGATCTCGGCGGAAGAAATGCGTCTCGACGGCGAGCTGCGCTCCGGTGGCGGGTCGTTGCAGCTGGACGGCGAACTCACGTTCCGGGACCGGCAGCCCCGGGCCGGAATCCGTATCCGGGGCGAACGCTTCCTGGCACTGGACCGCGCCGATATCCGCGCGCGGATCAGCCCGGAATTGAACGTCGATTTCCGCCCCGAACTGCTGACGGTGCGCGGGGAGATCCTGGTGCCCTCGGCGATGATCCGCCCACCGGATCTGCCTCCCGGCGCGGTCTCGGTATCGCGCGACGAAGTGGTGGTGGACGAAGAGACGGAACCGGATCCGGCGCTGCCCATGGACATCCGCGTGCGGGTCATCCTCGGCGACGACGTGCGCTTCGACGGCTTCGACCTCGAGGCCCGCTTCGCCGGCGATCTCGACCTGGTTGACCTTCCCGGCCGCCCATTGCAGCTCTTCGGCGACGTGGAGGTCCCCGAAGGCCGCTATCAGTCCTGGGGCCAGGACCTGACG
>PWRV01000268.1 GCA_003563455.1 Thioalkalivibrio sp. | reverse complement strand
GGATTCTGGCGATATGCAGCTTTACATGCCATCCTCATGATCGCTGTTTCCGGAAAGCCGGACCAGCATGGAGGAGACAGAGTGTGACCGAAGAACGCAGACGACGGGGTTGGCTGGTATTCGCGCCGGTGCTGGCGCTGGTGGCCGTGGTGGGCGTGCTGGCCGGAGCCCTGGTCTGGAATATCATGAACGTGCCCGAGCCGCTGGTCGGCCGTGAGGCCCCCGCCTTCGATCTGCCGCAGCTGCACGATGCGGATGCACGGTTCACCGAGCAGGACCTGATCGGCAGGCCGGCACTGGTGAACGTCTGGGCGTCCTGGTGCGCGACGTGTGTCGCCGAGCGAGGCACCCTGGTCGAGCTTCAGCGCATGGGCATCCCGGGGTACGGATTCAACTTTCGGGACACGCGCGAGGAGGCCCTCGAATCCCTTGGGACCGGCCCCGATCCTTTCACCATCGTGGGTTTCGATCCGCGGGGTCTCACCAGCGCTGAATGGGGAGCCCATGTGACGCCGGTCACCTTTCTCGTCGACCGGCACGGAACGGTTCGCTTCAAGCACGTGGGCCAACTGCACGCGGATCTCCTGAACCGGCAGTTGCTGCCACTGTATCGGCAACTGGAGGCTGAGACGTGAACCCTCTCCTGCACAGCGCTTTGGCGAACAGCCCATGTCCCGGCGGCGATAGCGGATGAACCGGGACAGTTAGGGCTCGGTTCGGTGTCGCGGCTGCAGGCCGGGGCGGGCCCAGCGGCTCGCCACCCCGGCCAGCTAACGATGCGCTCAGTCGCGGGCCGACCGAATGTGTGTGGGAATCTCGTCGGCCCACCGGTGCGGTTGCAGGCCGAAATACTCGGCGAGCAGCCGGTAGATTGCCGGCCACTCGGCGCGCAGGTGGGCCGGAGAGAAGAAGAAGTACTCCGCGACCACCGCCAGGAACTCGGCCGGGTCGGTGGCGGCGTAGGGGTCGATCACCGGCTCCAGGCCGCGCTCGATCTCCTGCTGGAGTTGCTCGTAGGCGGCACTGAAGGTGTCGGTCCACTCGGCCCGTGGCAGCGTCCGGGGCAGTGGTGGAAAGCCGTTCACGTCGCCGTTGCCGGCATCGAGCGTGTGCGTCACTTCGTGCACGATCACCGCGCCGTCGTCCGCGATGTCGCTCCAGGACAGGACCACCGGGCCGCGCTCCCAGGCCTCTCCCGCCTGCGGCATCACCGCCTGGTGATGCACACCAGCCTCGTCGACCCACTCCTGTTCCGGCGCGAAGGTATCCGGGTAGACGATTACCGTCCGCCAGTCGCGGTAGGCATCGATGCCGAGATGCAGGACGGGCAGGGAGGCGTAGGCCGCGATCAGGTGCCGCTGCCACGGATCAAGCTGCATGCCGATGCCCTTGAAGGTCTTGCGGCCCAGGAATTCGCCGACCCGCTCGCGCAGCACCTCCGTCTCCGCAGACGGCAGCAGACCGATGAAGGCTGCGTTTGCGCGCAGTCGCCGCCATTCGGTGTCGTCCAGAGGCGCGGTTGCGGGTGCGGGCAGCAGCCGCTCTCCAAGCCCCCGGACCAGGTTGTGCAGATCGCGAAACATCACCATCACCTGAGTCAAGTGACCGGGACCGGTCGTTGCGGTATGTTCCGCAGCTTTCCCGCCGGCGTAAAGGATCAAGCGTGGCCCGTCCGGAAAGCGATTTGCAGCACCTCGTGCACGAACTCGGTGAACGCCTGCCCCCGCAGATGCTGCGGGGGCGCATCGGTCTGGAGAAGGAGACCCTGCGCGTGCAGGCTGCCGGATCCATTGCCCAGACACCACACCCCGCAGCGCTGGGCGCGGCGCTGACGCACCCCTACATTACCACCGACTATTCCGAGGCGCTGCTGGAACTGGTGACGCCGCCCTTCGACGATGTGCGCGAGACGCTCGGGTTCCTGCAGGACCTGCAGAACTTTGCCGGGGCCCGGGTCGGCGAGGAGTTGCTGTGGGCGACCAGCATGCCCTGCGTGATCAATGGCGAGGAGTCGATTCCGGTGGCGCAGTACGGGCACTCCAACGCCGGCCGTATGAAGACCGTCTACCGCGTCGGCCTGGGGCACCGCTACGGGCGCCTGATGCAGGTGATTGCCGGTGTGCACTTCAACTACTCGCCGCAGCCCTCGCTTTGGCCGGTGCTGGCCGAGCTGCAGCGCGAATCCGACAGCCGGGAGTACCGGGACCGGCGAATGATGGGCATGGTCCGCAACCTGCTGCGCTTCGGCTGGATGGTGCCCTACCTCTTCGGGGCCTCGCCGGCGGTGTGCAATTCCTTCGTCCATGGCCGCGGGGCGAGACTCGAGGACTTCGACGACGACAGCAGCTACCTGCCCTTCGCCACCAGCCTGCGGATGGGGGACATCGGCTACACCAACCGCAAGGAGGCGGACACCGGGATCAAGGCCAACTACAACTCGCTGCAGGAGTATGTAGAGAGTCTGCGCTGCGCGATCAACACCGAGAGTTCCGAGTGGGCGCGCCTCGGCGTGAAGGTGAACGGTGACTACCGTCAGCTGAATGCGAATATCCTCCAGATCGAGAACGAGTACTACAGCACGGTGCGGCCGAAGCAGCCACTGGAGCGCTTCGAAAAGCCCACCGATGCGCTGGAGTCGCGGGGCGTCGCCTACGTCGAGCTCCGTTCGGTGGACGTGAACGCCCAGCACCCGCTCGGCGTCGACGAGAGCCAGCTGCGGTTTTTGGAGACGCTCTGTCTTGCGGGACTGCTGCTGCCGAGCGCGCCCCTGTCCGCCGCCGCGATTGCGGATATCGATGCGAACCTGCTCGAAGTCGCCCACCGTGGGCGCGAGCCCGGCCTGACGCTGCGCTGCGAGCGCGGCGAGGTCCCGCTGCCGGAGATGGCTCGCGAGATCCTCACGCTGATGCGGCCGGTCGCCGCGGTGCTGGACCAGGGGTTGCCCGGGGACCCCTACCGCCGCTCGCTGAGCGAGCAGTGGGGCAAGATCGAGCAGCCGGCGCTGACGCCTTCGGCGCGCATGCTGGAGGACATGATGGCGCGCGAGGAGGGCTTCTACCGTTACGCCCGGCGGCTCTCCGAGCAGCACCGCGAGACCTTCCGCAACAACTGCGCGCTGCCCCGGGAGGCCGAACTGGTGGAACTGGCCCAGCACTCGCTGACGGAACAGGCGGCGATGGAGGCCAGCGACCGCTACGATTTCGACAGCTTTCTGCAGCGCTATTTCGACGGGAGCCTGGTCGGGATCTCGGGCGCGCGCACCTTCATCCGGTGAAGTCCCCTTTCTGCGGTCGGGGTCCCTCGGTGCGGTGCGGCCCCTTCCCCAGCCCGCCCCAGTAAGCGGGGGCGGGAGTTCTCTCCCCTCTCCTGCTTGCGGACATCAATTTCCCCGGGTCACCGGAGGTGCCGATGCGTCTGAACCGATCGTTTTCGGAATTAAACGGCCTTGCCGCGGTCCCTCAGAGCGTGGGCGGTTGTCGCCCGACCGGGTGGTTGTCCGCATCGAACCACCGACCCGCCCGGGAACCATGCAGCAGCGGCACCATGCCGGAAGACGGAGAGTCGAAGACCGTGTCATCCAATCTGCGAGACCGCAGGCCCCTTGCCAGGGGCGCAGTGTGCTGAAAACGATCGTCGCATTGCTCGTCGTGGTCATTTTCGCCGGGGGCGGTCTCTGGTTCTGGTCGGCGCAGGAGCCCGGCGCCGGCAACGCCGCCCCCGCGGCGGGTCCCGCCGCCGATCGCCGCATTCCGGTCAGGCTGGCCGTGGTTGAGCCTCGCCGTTTCGAAACCGTACTGGAGTCACTTGGCACCGCGCAGGCCAACGAGTCGGTGATCCTCACCGCGACCGTCACCGCAACCGTCGCTGAAATCGCCTTCAGGGACGGGGACGAGGTCGAAGCGGGCCAGATCCTGGTGCGACTGGCGTCCGCGGAGGAGCTGGCTGACCAGCGCGAGGCGCAGGTCACGCTGACCGAGCAACGCAGGGAGCTGAACCGCATCCGGGGTCTGGTTGCCGATAACATCGTCCCGCGTCAGCAGCTGGACCAGCAGCGCTCGCGCGTGGACGAGGCGGAGGCTCGACTGGCGGCGGTGGCGGCGCGGCTGTCCGACCGCGTGATCCGGGCGCCGTTCTCCGGCGTCCTTGGGTTGCGCCAGGTCAGTACCGGCACGCTGGTCACACCGGGAACCGCAATTGCAGAGCTGGACGACATTTCGGTTATCAAGGTCGACTTCACGCTCTCCGAACGATTTGCCGGTTCGGTTCGCCGCGGTATGCCCATCGAGGCCCGAAGCGTGGCGTTCCGGGACCGTGTCTTTGCGGGTGAGGTCAGCGCCGTCAGCACCCGCGTGGATGTCGCCACGCGGACTTTCACCGTGCGCGCCGAGATCGACAATCCCGAGGGTGACCTGCGTCCCGGCATGATGCTGACCACCAGCCTCCCGCTGGACCCGGCAGACCGCCTGGCCGTCCCGGAGGGGTCGGTGGTACCGAGGGCGGACGAGCACTTCGCCTTCGTGCTCGAGGAGGACGGCACCGTCCGGCGTCAGCAGATCACCATCGGCCGCCGCCAGCCCGGCCTGGTCGAGGTGCTCGACGGCCTGGAAGCGGGCGACCGCGTGGTGGATGACGGCATTCTGCGGGTCCGTGACGGCACTGAGGTGCGTGTGCTCGAAGGGGACGCCGCGTGATCATCTCCGACATCGCCAACCGCCGGCCGGTGCTGGCGGTCGTCTTCAACCTGCTGCTGGTCACCTTCGGTCTGATTGCCTATCAGCAGCTGCCGTTGCGGGAATACCCGGACATCGATGCACCGGTGATCACGGTCTCGACCAACTATCCCGGCGCGAGCGCGGAGATCATCGAGCGCGAGGTCACCCAGCGGCTGGAGGACCGGATCGCCGGCATCGAGGGTATTCGCTACATTCAGTCGAGCAGCCGGGACGGGCGCTCGTCCATCACCATCGAGTTCAACCTGAACCGGGACATCGACGCCGCCGCGAACGACATCCGCGAGGCGGTCTCGCGCGTCGTGCGGTCGCTTCCGGACGAGGTCGATCCCCCGCAGGTGACCAAGGCCGACGCCGACGCGCGGCCGATCCTCTGGCTCAACCTCTCGAGCACCGAGATGGACGGGCTCGAACTTGCCGACTACGCGCGTCGGCATCTGGTGGACCGGATATCGGTGGTGGACGGGGTCGCGCTGATCCGCCTCGGCGGGGCCCGCAGCTACGCGATGCGTATCTGGCTCGATCGCCAGGCAATGGCCGCACGCAATCTGACCGTCGGCGACATCGAGGATGCGCTGCGCCGCGAGAACGTGGAACTGCCGGCGGGGCGGGTGGACTCGGTGGACCGGGAGTTCCGGGTGCGCGTGGATCGCATGTACCGCAGTGCGGAGGACTTCGCGGGACTGGTCGTGAAGCGGGCCGACAACCAGCATCTGGTGCGGCTGGGCGAGGTCGCCGAGGTGATGCTGGGTTCGGACTCGGAGCGCACCGAGTTCCGCGGCAACGGCGAGGACATGGTCGGCCTTGGCATCATCCGGCAGGCCAACGCGAACGTGCTGGATGTCGCCAGCGGCGTGAAGCGGGTGGCGGAGGAACTGCAGGGGCAGCTGCCCGACGGGACGTCGCTGGTGGTCACCTACGACTCGTCGGTGTTCATCGAAGGCGCGATCCGGGAAGTCTTCATCACGCTGGCCATCGCCACCATTGCCGTGGTGCTGGTGATCTTCCTGTTCCTCGGGAGCTGGCGCGCGACGCTGATTCCGGCGGTGACGGTGCCGGTCGCGATTACCGCCACGTTCATCGGCGTCGCCGCCTTCGGCTTCTCGGTGAACCTGCTGACGCTGCTCGCGCTGGTGCTGGCCATCGGGCTGGTGGTGGACGACGCGATCGTGATGCTGGAGAACATCCACCGGCGCATCGAGCGCGGCGAGCCGGGATTGCTGGCCGCGTATCGCGGCGCCCGGCAGGTCGGTTTCGCGATCGTCGCGACGACCTCCGTGGTGGTGGCCGTGTTCGTGCCCCTTGCCTTCCTCAGCGGTACGGTGGGCAAGCTCTTCACGGAGTTCGCTCTCGCGATCGCGATCGCGGTGGTTTTCTCGAGTCTGGTGGCCCTGACCCTGGCGCCGGTCCTTTCCGGGCGGCTGATGCGCAAGGGGGACGACGACACCGGGGCGGCACGTGTGATCAGTCGGGGCTTCGCCGCGCTCGAGCGCGGTTACGGCACCGTGCTGGAGCGTAGCCTGCCGAAGGCCTGGGCCGTGGTGCCCCTGCTTCTGCTGAGCCTCGCCGGAGTGTGGTGGCTGGTGAATACCATTCCCGAGGAGTTCGCGCCGCGCGAGGACCGGGGGGCTTTCTTCATCATGGTCAATGGCCCCGAGGGTGCCAGCTTCGAGTACATGAGCGAACGGATGGCCGAGGTGGAGCGCCGGCTGCTGCCCCTGACCGAGGCGGGTGACGTGCGCCGCATCATGGTGCGCACGCCGCGCGGCTTTGGCGGGGCGGAGGCCGTGAACAACGGCTTCGTGATCGTGATCATGCACCACTGGGACGACCGCGAGCGCGCCGCCTGGCCGGTGATGGACGAGATCAACGCGTCGCTCGCGGAGATCCCGGGAATCACCGCGCGTGCGATCATGCGACAGGGACTCTCTCAGGGGCGGGTCGGGCCGCCCGTGCAGTTCGTGATCACCGGCCCCGATTACGACGACCTCGCGCAGTGGGGGGAAGACCTGCTGGCTCGCGCGGAGGAGATTCCCGGGCTTGCGCGGCTCGATCTCGACTACAAGCCGACCCAGCCCCAGATCTCGGTGCGCATCGACCGGGATCGGGCGGCCGACCTCGGGGTCTCGCTCGCGACCGTGGGTCGGACCCTGGACGTGATGCTGGGGGGGCGCAGCATCACCACCTTCATCGACCGCGGCGAGGAATACGACGTGATCGTCGAGGGCCGCTCCGATCAGCGGCGCACGCCCGGCGACATCTCGAATCTCTACGTGCGTTCGGATCGCGGTGCGCTGATCCCGCTGTCGAGTCTGGTCAGCTACGAGGAGGTGGCCGGCGCCGGGTCGCTCGAGCGCTACAACCGCGCCCGTGCGGTGACGCTGACCGCCGGGTTGCAGGAGGGCTACACGCTCGGGCAGGCGCTGGCCGACCTGGAGGCGGCCGCCGCCGAGGTGCTTCCGCCGGAGGCCGGCATCGACTACAAGGGCGATTCGCTGGAACTGCGCGAGGGAACGCAGGCGGTGCTGTTCGTTTTCCTGCTGGCCCTGCTGGTGGTCTATCTGGTGCTGGCAGCGCAGTTCGAGAGCTTCATTCATCCGTTCGTGATCATGCTGACCGTTCCGCTCGCGATCGTGGGTGCGCTGCTGGGGCTCCACCTGACCGGGCAGACACTCAACATCTACAGCCAGATCGGCATGGTGATGCTGATCGGGCTCGCGGCGAAGAACGGTATCCTGATCGTCGAGTTTGCCAACCAGCTCCGCGACCACGGACGGGAGTTCAACCGGGCGGTTGTCGAGGCGGCCAGCATGCGGCTGCGGCCGGTACTGATGACCGCGCTGACCACCGTGGCGGGTTCGATCCCGCTGATCCTCGCAATGGGCCCGGGTTCCGAGACCCGTTTCGTGATCGGGGTCGCGATCTTCTCCGGCGTATTGTTCGCGACGCTGTTCACGCTGTTCGTGATTCCGGCGGCCTACACCCTGCTCGCGCGGCGCACGCAGTCACCGAAGGCCACCACACGCTACATCGAGGGCCTCGATGGCCGCATCGAGGATGTCGACCGCGATCAGCGGGGCGGTGCCCCGGTCGCCCCGGACCGGAGCGCATAGGCAGCGTCGATGCTCCCGGGGGACGGATTTGCGAATCCGTTCCCGGCCCTCACCCCCAGCCCCTCTCCCGCTTGCGGGAGAGGGGAGAAGACGTTCCCCCGCTCGTCCGGGCGGGGATGTGGCGGGGTTCAGTCCGGCTCGAATTCCAGGACCGCCGAGTTGATGCAGTAGCGCAGGCCGGTCGGCGCGGGGCCGTCCGGGAACACATGCCCCAGGTGCGACTGACAGCGTGCGCAACGCACCTCGGTGCGGATCATCCCGTGGCTGGCATCCCTGTGTTCGCTGACGATGTCCGGGCTCGCGGGCGCCGTGTAACTCGGCCAGCCGGATCCGGAATCGAACTTGGTCGACGAGTGGAAGAGCTCGGCGCCGCAGACCACGCAGCGATAGCGCCCGGCTGCCTTGTGCGCGTGATAGGCGCCGGTAAAGGCAGGCTCGGTCCCGCCCTCGCGGGCAATGTGGTACTGCTCCGGTGTGAGCCTCTGGCGCAGTTCGGTTTCGGATATCTCGTCGGATCTGGACATGGTGCCTCCGATGGGTCGATGCATTGGCCGCAGTATTCCTCCGCGCAGGGCGGAAACGGAAATGACCCCCCGGGACCCGGTGCAATGCCCGGTCGTGCGTGGCGGGGGGTGCAGGCGCTGCGTCTGCATCTGGCCGAGCCGGGGCGCTTTGTGTATGGTTCAGCACCATGAAAAAGACCCAAAGCAAAGCGCGTGCCGGCGAAGGCCTTTACCTGATACTGGTCAGCGTGCACGGGCTGATCAGAGCGCAGAATCTGGAGCTGGGACGGGACGCCGACACCGGCGGGCAGACCCTCTACGTCGTCGAGCTGGCCCGGGCCCTCGCACGGCATCCCGAGGTGGGCCGCGTGGATCTGCTGACCCGGCGCGTGGTCGATGCGCGGGTTGCCAACGACTACGCCGAACGCGAAGAGGACCTTGGCGACGGCGCGCGGATCGTGCGCATCGATTGCGGGCCGCGCCGCTACCTGCACAAGGAGAGGCTCTGGCCGCATCTCGACTGCTATGCCGACAACGCGCTGGAGCACATCCGCCAGGTCGGCCTTCGGCCGGACGTGATTCACGGACACTACGCCGATTCGGGTTACGTCGCGACGCGCCTGTCCAACCTGCTGGGTGTGCCGATGCTGCAGACCGGCCATTCGCTCGGCCGGGTGAAGCGCGATCGGTTGCTGGCCAGCAAGATGAAGGAGGCGGACATCGAGAGCCGCTACAACATCTCCGTGCGCATCCAGGCCGAGGAGGAGGCGCTGGCCCACGCACACCGGGTGATCGCCAGCACCCAGCAGGAGGTGGACGAACAGTACGCGGTGTACGACAACTACCAGCCTTCGCGCATGGTGGTCATCCCGCCCGGGACCGACCTCTCGCGCTTCCGGCCGCCGAAGCGCGGACAGCGCAAGCCCCCGATCTGGCCGGCTATCGCCCGGTTTCTGGAAAAGCCCGACCGTCCGCTGATCATGGCGCTGTCGCGTGCGGACGAGCGCAAGAACATCCGCGGGCTGGTGGACGCCTATGCCGGCAGCGAATGGCTCCGTGATCACGCGAACCTGCTGATCGTGGCCGGCAACCGCGACAACATTGCCGACCTGGAGAAGGGCGCGCGGCAGGTTCTGAAGGATCTGCTGCTGCGCATCGACCGCTTCGATCTCTACGGCAAGGTCGCCTACCCGAAGCACCATCAGAGCGACGACGTGCCCGATCTCTACCGGCTGGTCGCGTCCACCCGCGGCGTGTTCGTGAACCCGGCGCTGACCGAGCCGTTCGGCCTCACGCTGATCGAAGCCGCTGCCAGCGGCGCCCCCATCGTCGCAACCAACGACGGAGGGCCGCAGGAAATCCTGTCCCGCTGCCACAACGGGGTGCTGGTCGATCCGCTGGACCCGCCCGGGATTGCAAAAGCCATCGAGACCATTCTCGGTGACCGTCAGCTCTGGCGGCGCTTCTCGGACCAGGGCCTGAAGGGTGTGCGCGAGCACTATTCCTGGGACGGCCACGCGGCGCGCAACGTCCGGCTGATCAAGCGGCTCGGCCGCGAGGTCAAGCGCGCGCGGCGCGACCAGCGGTCGGTTTCCGGGAGGCTGGCGGACGTGGATCGCGCGGTGCTCACCGACATCGACAATACCCTGATCGGTGACCCGGTGGCGCTGAAGGCGCTGCTCGCGTGGATTCGCAAGCATCGCGCCGAAGTCGCCTTCGGGGTGGCCACCGGACGCCGGCTGGACTCTGCCCAGGAGGCGTTGGCGCGGCACGGCGTGCCGGCCCCGGATCTCTGGATTACCTCGGTCGGCGCGGAGATCCACTACGGAGCCGAGGCCACGCCCGACAAGGGCTGGGAACAGCACATCAGTCATCGCTGGAGGCCCGACCGGCTGCGCGAGCTGCTGCTGGAACGGCCCGGACTGTCGCTGCAGCCGGAGGCGGATCAGCGACGGTTCAAGATCAGCTTTTTCGTGGATCCGGAAAAGTTCGAGGGCGTGGCGGCGATCGAACGCCTGCTCTATCAGGCGGATCTGAACGCCCGCGTGATCCACTCGCACGACATGTTCCTCGACGTGCTGCCGGTGCGGGCCTCGAAGGGCCTCGCGGTGCGTTACGTGGCCCACAAGTGGGGTATCCCGCTGGAGCAGGTCCTGGTCGCCGGTGATTCCGGGAACGACGAGGACATGCTGCGCGGTCGCCTGCTCGGCGTGGTGGTCGGCAATCACCACCCGGAACTGGACAAGCTGCGCGGCTTCGAGCGCATCCACTTCGCCGAGGCGATGCACGCGCGCGGCATCCTCGAGGCCGTCGAGCACTTCGACCTGCTGAATCGCTGTGACGTGCCGGCGAAGGCGGCGAAGGGTTCCGGGACCTGACACGGTCTGTCAGGGCCAGGGTAGCAGCAGTCCGATGCCCGTCAGCACGGTAACGGTCTCGAAGGCCCGCTTTACCAGGACGTTGCCGTAGCGGTGGGCCAGCGAGGCGCCGAGATAGCCCCCGACGAGGCTGCCAACCAGCAGGGCCGGCAGCCACGCCCATTGCACCTCCCCGAGGGTTCCGAGCACCAGCGCACCAGCGCCGTTCCAGAACAGGCCGACCAGTACCAGGGTATAGGCGACGGCCTGCGTATAGGAGAGCCCGTACCAGCGAACCAGCCACAGGGTGACCATCAGCCCGGTGCCGGAGGTCAGCGAACCGTTCAATACGCCGATCACCAGCAGGCCGAAGGCGCCGGTCAGCGCGTGCGTCCAGCCGCCGCTGATCACCACTGCGTGCCGCCCGAGCTGTGGCCGGCGCCACGAATACCAGCCAAGCCCGATGGTCAGCACGCCAAGCGCGATCTCGCCGGCACGGGCCGGGATCTCGAGCACCAGCAGCGCCCCGAGCACCACGCCGGGCAGGCCAGCGGCCAGAATCAGGATCAGACGTTGAGGCTCGAAGGTACTCTGCTTAAAGTGTCGGAGGCTCGCGCCGATACCCAGTGCTACAGAGGCGATCTTGTGCGTGGCCAGGGCGACCGGAAACGGGAGTCCGAGGAAGATCAGCGCCGGTAGCTGGAGCAGTCCCGCACCGCCACCGGCAAGCGCCGACAGCCCGTTGGCCACTAGTGCGATCAGGATCAGACCGAGGTGCTCGAGGGGGGACATGAAGCAGACGATACGCATGTTGGCGTTACTGGTGCCATTGGTCGCCCTTCTGCTGCCTCCGGCCGATGCGCGAATCTATCGCTGGACCGATGACGCCGGCGTGGTCCACTACTCGACGACCCCGCCACCCTCTGCCGCTGACCGGGAGCTGCGCATCCTCGACAACGAGGGCCGCCAGCGGCAGGTGCGGCCCGCGCCGCCGACCGCGGAGGAGCGCGAACGTGCGGCGCAGCAACGGGAACGCGAACGGCTTGAGGCCGAGCGGCGTGAACGCGAGCAGGCGCAGCGCCAGTCTGAGGCCGTAGCGCTCGAGCGGCGCGCCCGGCAGCTGCGCGCCGCCTATGCCGATGTCGACGAGATCCGGCAGCAGCGGGATCGGCGGCTCGAAATGGTGGAGACCACGCTGATGCTCAGTGAACGGCAGGAGGCGACACTGCAGAGCGAGCTCGAGCGCATTGCCGCGCAGATGCGGAATTCGCAGGTCGACGAGCGCACCATGGCGCGTTACCGCGAGGAGTTCGCCGATCTCGAGTCGCGGATCCAGCGGGAATGGGCCTTCCAGCGCCGCCAGCGCGAGATGCTCGCCGAGATCAAGGCCTCTGCCGAGGAGGACATGCGAGACTTCGAGCGGCTGGTGAACGGAGAGCTGCGCTGACTCGGAGAAGCCCGGGGACCGCTTTTCCAACCGGGCCCCGGTGGCGTTTTGCGATGACCGTCAGCGGCTGATCAGGGTGCCGACGCCCTCACTGGTCAGCAACTCCAGCAGCACCGCATGCTCGACGCGGCCATCGACGATATGGGTCGCGGTCACGCCGCTGCGTACCGCATCCAGCGCACACCGGATCTTCGGGATCATCCCTCCGTGGATCACGCCGCTGCGGATCATCTGGTCGACTTCCGAGGCGGTCAGTCGGGGGATCAGTCGGCCCTCCGAGTCGAGCACGCCCGGCGTGTTTGTCAGCAGCAGGAGCTTTTCCGCATCGAGCACCACCGCCAGTTTTTCCGCGGCGGTGTCGGCGTTGATGTTGTAGGCATTGCCCTCGCGGTCGAAGCCGATCGGCGCGATCACCGGAATGAAGGCGCTGCGGTCCAGGTTGTGCACGATCGCCGGGTCCACGCTCTCGATCTCGCCGACCAGCCCGAGATCGACTGCCGTCATCCCGTCGGGACCGCTTACCTCGCGCAGGGGCCGGGCGCGAATCATCTGTCCGTCCTTTCCGGTCAGGCCCACCGCCTTGCCACTGAAGTTGTTGATCAGCGCAACGATTTCCTGGTTCACGAGTCCGCCGAGCACCATCTGCACGACTTCCATGGTCTCGCGGTCGGTCACGCGCAGGCCATGCACGAATTCCGAGACCTTGCCCAGGCGCTGCAGCAACAGTCCGATCTGCGGGCCACCGCCGTGCACCACGACCGGGTTCACGCCGACCTGTTTCAGCAGCACCACGTCGCGGGCGAAACCGGCCTTCAGGTGCGCCTCGGTCATCGCGTTGCCGCCATACTTGATCACGACCGTCTTGCCGGCGAAGCGCTGGATGTACGGCAGCGCCTCGATCAGCACGTGGGCGACGGATTGCGCGGAATTCATGTCCATCGGAGATCCGGGAATCTGGGGTCAGGGGCGCATTCTAGCGCGAGCCGGTGGCTCAGCGGCGGCCCGAGGAGCCGAAGCCGCCGCTGCCCCGGGGGCTCTCGGCGAAGTCGTCGACCACAATGAAACGGGCCTGCAGTACGGGCACGATCACCAACTGCGCAATGCGTTCGCCGACGGTGATGCGGAACGGCTGTTCGCCCCGGTTCCAGCAGGAAACCATCAGCGGGCCCTGGTAGTCTGAGTCGATCAGCCCGACCAGGTTGCCCAGCACGATCCCGTGCTTGTGGCCGAGCCCCGAGCGGGGCAGCACCAGTGCCGCGTAGCCCGGATCCTCGATGTGGATCGCGATACCCGTGGGAATCAGCAGCGTCTCGCCGGGGAGCAGTTCGTGCTCTGTCTCCAGCAGTGCGCGCAGGTCAACGCCGGCGGAGCCGCCGGTCGCCGGCCGGGGCAGGGGGAAGTCCCGGCCGATTCGGGGATCGAGGATCTTGAGTGCGATTTCCGGTGCGGGCATTTCCCCCTCCATGGTTCAGTTCTTGTCGGCTTCTGCGGTACCGGCCATATGTGCGCCGATCAGTGTGATCAGCGCACGGGCCAGCTCGTTCTTCGGCTGCTCGGGGAACAGGCGCTGTCCGCCCGGCCAGAAGACAGCCAGCGAATTCTCCGGCCGGCCGATCGCCCTGCCTGCGGAGACGTCGTTGGCGGCGATCATGTCGAGGCCCTTGCGTTCCAGCTTTGCCCGAGCGTTTTCGTGCAGCCTCGTGGTTTCCGCGGCGAATCCGACGACGAACGGCCGTGGCCGGCGCGCGGCGACGTCGGCGAGGATATCGGGGGTGCGAACCAGTTCCACCGTCATCCCGGGCATGTCCTTCTTCAGCTTCTCGTCCGCCGGAACACGGGGGCGGTAGTCGGCCACCGCCGCCGCAGCAATGAACAGGTCGACGCCTTCGAGGTGCTCGAGCACCGCCGCGTGCATCGCCTCCGCGGTGTACGCCGCCACGGCCAGAACCCCGGCAGGCAACGGGATCTCCAGCGGGCCGTGCACCAGACGGACCTCGGCGCCGGCGTCCCGCGCAGCGGCTGCCAGCGCGACGCCAATCCGGCCCGAGCTGCGGTTGCCGATGAAACGCACCGGATCGATGGGTTCCTGGGTCGGTCCCGCGGTGATCAGTACCCGCCGACCGGCCAGCGGTCCCGATGGGGAACCAAACAGTGCCTGCAGTATCGACTGTGGCTCCGCCATTCGCCCGGCCCCGGTCTCGCCGCAGGCCTGCCCCCCGGATTCCGGCCCGATCGTCCGTACACCGCGGCGTTCAAGCAGGCGATGGTTGGCTTGTGTCGCCGGGTGCTCCCACATCACCCGGTTCATCGCCGGCGCAAGCAGGATCGGCGCCTCGGTCGCGAGGCACAGCGTGGTCAGCAGATCGTCGGCAAGGCCCGCGGCCAGGCGCGCGATCAGGTCCGCGGTCGCAGGCGCGATCACCACGTGATCCGCCCAGCGGGCGAGCGCGATATGATCCATTCCGCTTTCGGCTTCCGCATCGAGCAGATCGACGCGCACCGGGTGCCCGGACAGCGCCTGGAAGGTCAGCGGCGTGACGAACGCGGCCCCACCGCGCGTCATCACCACCCGGACTTCGCAGCCGGCATCGCGCAACCGACGGACCAGCTCGCAGCTCTTGTACGCGGCAATTCCGCCGCCGACGCCCAGCAGGACCCGGGGTTGTGCTTGGTTTTCCATCGGCGAAGCTTACGGTCTTGGGGGGCAGATTTGAAATCCTTGCTTCCGTACCCGGTCGTGGCCGGAAGCCGCTGCCACGGCCCCCGCGCGGGAAGGGGGACAGATTTCAGATCTGCCCCCGAGGCCACTCCCTTCCCGAATCCCATGCGATCGTGATAAGACTGCGCTTACGACTCAAGGCCACAGGGAGGTGGTGATGGCAATATCCGACTGGCCGGCGGACGAGCGTCCCCGGGAAAGGCTTCTTCTGCGCGGTCCGGCCGCGCTCTCCGATGCCGAGCTGCTCGCGATCTTTCTGCGCACCGGAGTTGCGGGGAAGAGCGCGGTGGACATCTCGCGCGACCTGCTGAATCACTTCGGGGGGCTGCGCCCGCTGCTGCAGGCCGACCGGGCCGCGTTCTGCGCGGCACGCGGCCTCGGCGCCGCCAAGTACGCGCAACTGCAGGCCGTGCTGGAGATGGGGCGGCGACACCTCGCCGCGATGCTTGAACGCGGCGACGCGGTCACTTCGCCCGCGGCAACCCGCGCTTTCCTCTCCGCGCGGCTGCGCGACTACCCCTACGAGGTCTTCGCCTGCCTGTTCCTCGACAACCGGCACCGCATGCTGGCCTTCGAGGAGCTCTTCCGGGGGACCATCGACGGCGCCAGCGTGCACCCCCGCGAGATCGTGCGCCGGGTGTTGCACCATAATGCCGCGGCGGTGATCCTGGCCCATAATCATCCTTCGGGCGTCGCGGAGCCATCGCGCGCGGACGAGGCCATTACCCGCCGCCTGCAGGAGGCTCTCGGCCTGCTCGATGTCCGCGTGCTCGACCACGTGATCGTGGCCGACGAGACGCTGTCCTTCGCGGAGCGGGGGCTGATCTGAACCCCGGCCGGGACCGTGGCGTGTCGTCTGCACGAAGGGAGGATTGTCATGTCGATGGAGTTTGCGATCGCACGTCTGCCCCGGATCGAGTTCGGCGCCGGTGCGAGGCACCGGCTGCCGCGCATCGCGGCGGGTTTCGGGCGCCGGGTGCTGCTGGTGACCGGCAGTCGCTCGCTGCTGGAGGGACCGTTCTGGCCCGAGCTCGAGACCGGTTTTGCTGCCGACGGGCTCGACGTGATCGGACACCGCATCTCCGGAGAGCCCTCGCCCGAGGCGATCGACGCGGCGGTTCAGCGCTACCGCGGCCGGGAAATCTCGGTCGTCGTCGCGATCGGTGGCGGCAGCGCGCTGGACGCTGGCAAGGCGATCGCGGGACTGCTGCTTCCGGGCAACCCGGTGCTGGATCACCTCGAAGGGGTCGGTCCGGAACGCCCCTACCGCGGCCCTTCGGTTCCGCTGGTCGCGGTGCCGACCACCGCCGGCACCGGTTCCGAGGCCACCAGGAACGCGGTGCTGAGCCGCGACGGTGCAGACGGCTTCAAGAAATCGTTCCGGGACGAACGGCTGGTGGCCCAGTACGCGGTGGTGGACCCCGATTTCCTGGCCACTTGTCCGCCGGCGGTGATCGCCGGCAATGGGATGGACGCCCTGACGCAGCTGCTGGAATCGTACGTGTCGAAGCGCGCGAACCCGTTCTGCGACGCGCTGGCGCTGGACGGGCTGGCACGGGCCCGCGACAGCCTGCTGCCGCTCTACCGCGATGCCGGGGATGCCGACGCCCGGGCCGGGATGGCGTATGCGTCGTTACTGTCCGGCATCACCCTGGCACAGGTCGGGCTCGGGTCCGTGCACGGGCTGGCGTCGCCGCTGGGCGCCTTCTTCCCGATCCCGCACGGGGTGGTCTGCGGGACGCTGGTCGCTGCCGCTACCGCGGTCAACATCCGCGCGCTACGGCAGCGGGAACCGGGGCATCCGGCGCTCGCCCGGTATGCGCGGATCGGCCGCCTGCTGACCGGAGAACCCCTGCCGCACGATGCCGAAGCCGGTGACGCACTGGTCGCGCTGCTCGACCAGTGGACGCACCGGCTCGATCTGCCGACGCTGGACCGTTTCGGAATCACGCCGAAGGATCATCCGCGCATCGTCGCGTCCAGCCGCGGATCGAGCATGAAAACCAATCCGATTGTGCTGGAGGATACCGAGATCACCGAGATCCTGGAGGCCCGGCAGGGCGGGGCCCGCTGAACGCGGGACTCGCGGGCGCATGCAGGGCGGTGGTCTTCAGGTGAACACGCAGATGTCGGATTCGCCGGCGGACTGGAAGAAGGTGGCGGCGCCGGCATATTCCACGCCGGGGATGAAATCCTTCTTGGTGAATTCGTGCAGCTCGGCGGTCATCTGGCAGGCGTACATCTTGACGTCGGCATCGAGGCAAAGCTGCCGCAACTCCTCGATGTCGGCGACACCCTTGGCGCGCAGCCTCTCCCGCGCCTTCCGGGTGAAGATCGCCTGCACACCGGGCAGGGTCTTGATGAACACCGGGAGCCGTGAACCGAGAGCGGGGTTGCCGAGCGGGCTCACCTGCAGACGCAGATTGCGTTTCAGCAGCTGGAGCCCGTAGAAAGTGAAGAACATCCGGCACTCGTAACCCAGGGCAGCCGCGGTCGATGCGAGGATCAGGGGCGGGTAGGCCCAGTCCAGCGAACCCTTGGTGACGATGATGGTGATGACCTTTGCCGACATTGCGGAAACTCCGGGTAGAAAGATCGGGGTACGTGGCTACTCTACAGTGGACCATGGAGACGGTTCGGTACCAGACCGCCTTGCCAGCGACGCCGGCGCTGCAGCTCCCGAGTTTGGAGCAGGGTGGCTGCCCCTGCATTTGCCCGTGCTGTTCCGGGGTGTCTGGCCATGCTCCATGGGCAAGGAACTTCCTGCATCACCCTCCCTTTGACCTCAGCAGGCCGCCGGATGTGCCCGGCGATCGCGCGGGAGCAACCGGTCGATCGCGTCGAGCAGTCGATCCACCTGCGTCTCGGTATGAGCGGCCGACAGCGTGATGCGCAGGCGCGCGCTGCCTTCCGGCACCGTCGGCGGCCGGATCGCCGGGACCAGCAGCCCCTGTTCGAGCAGCGCATCGGCCATTGCGGTGGCGAGCCTGGAGGTGCCGAGGATCACCGACTGGATCGGGCTAACAACCCCGGGATCGCCCAGTCCCAGCTGTGTCAGCCCCTGGCGCAGGCGGCCGACGAGGCTGCCCAGGTGCGCCCGGCGCCAGGATTCCCGTTGCGCGATCGCCAGCGATTGCCGGGTCGCGGCGGCGACCGCCGCGGGCATCGCGGTGGTGTAGATGTAGGTGCGGGAAAACTGGGTCAGGCCCTCGATCAGCGTGCGGCTGCCGGCGACGAACGCACCTGCGGTGCCAAAGGCCTTCCCCAGCGTCCCCATCAGCACCGGGACCTCGGACGGGGTGAGGGGGAAGTGCTCGCAGCTGCCGCCGCCACCCTCACCGAGGACGCCGAGGCCGTGGGCGTCGTCAACCATCAGCCACGCCCCATGCCGCTGGGCGAGCGCGGCCAGCGCCGGCAGCGGAGCGTGATCGCCATCCATCGAGAAGACGCCGTCGGTGACGATCAGCCGGGAGTGCTGCCGCGCAGCCGTTGCTTCCAGCATTGCCCCTGCGTGTTCCGCGTCACCGTGCCGGTAGCGGCGTGTCCGACAGCCGGCCAGGCGGCTGGCGTCGATCAGCGAGGCATGATTCAGGCGGTCTTCCAGTACCGTGTCGTGGCGCCCCAGCAGGGCCTGAAGAACGCCGAGGTTGGCCATGTAGCCAGTGGAAAACAGCAAAGCCCGTTCGCGGCCGGTGAACTCGGCCAGATCGTCTTCCAGTTCCGCGTGGACCCGGGTATGGCCATTGACCAGGTGAGCTGCGCCCGCTCCCATGCCATAGTCTTCCAGCGCTGCGCGCGCGGCGGCCACCACCCTCCGGTCGGCTGCCAGGCCCAGGTAGTCGTTGGAACAGAAGGCCACCACCCGGCGCCCGTCGATCACCTGCTCCGGTGACTGCGGCCCTTCCAGGGTGCGGGGCGCACGCCAGCGGCCGGCGGCACGAGCCGCGCCCAGACGTTCACGCAGGCGCTGTTCGATGGACACCGTCAACAGGCCGTCATCCCCGCACTTAACGGATCAGCCGTGCTGAACCCGAACCGCTTCCTCTTCCCGCGGTTGCTTGTCCGCCGCGGATTCCTCTGCCGCCTCGGGCTGAATCCCCAGCCGCTGGAACAGGGTGCGATCGTGGTTGGCCTCCGGATTCGGCGTGGTGAGCAGGCGCTCGCCATGGAAGATCGAATTGGCGCCCGCCAGAAAGCACAGGGCCTGCATCTCGTCGCTCATGTCCGTGCGGCCGGCAGACAGCCGGACGTGGGACTGCGGCATCAGGATGCGGGCCACCGCGACGGTGCGGACGAACTCGAACGGATCCAGAGCTTCGGTCCCGTGCAACGGCGTGCCTTCCACCTGGACCAGCTGGTTGATCGGAACGGATTCCGGGTGCCGGGGCAGGCAGGCCAGCTGCTGCAGCAGACCGGCTCGGTCACGGCGCGACTCGCCCATGCCCAGGATGCCGCCGGTGCAGACGCTCATGCCCGCCTCGCGCACGTGCTCGAGAGTGTCCAGCCGCTCCTGGTAGGTCCGGGTGGTGATCACCTCCCCGTAGAACTCCGGGGAGGTGTCGAGGTTGTGGTTGTAGTAGTCCAGCCCCGCCTCGGCCAGGCGCCGGGCCTGCTGCGGGGTCAGCATGCCCAGCGTCATGCAGGTCTCCAGTCCCTGTTCGCGCACGGCCCGGACCATCTCGATCACGCGTTCGAGGTTGCGGTCGGTGGGGTTGCGCCATGCGGCCCCCATGCAGAAACGCGTCGCCCCGTGCTCCCGGGCGCCCCGCGCGGCCTCCTGAACCTCCTCCAGCGGGAGCAGCCGCTCGCGTTCCAGGTCCACCGGGTGGTGCGCGCTCTGCGGGCAGTAGCCGCAGTCCTCGGGGCACGCGCCGGTCTTGATCGACAGCAGGGTGCTGACCTGCACGCGGTTGGGGTCGAAGTGTTCGCGGTGGACCTGCTGCGCCCGGAAGACCAGATCGCTGAACGGCAGGTCAAGCAGGGCCTCGACCTCATCCCGGGTCCAGTCGTGACGAATCGGTGTCATTGTTCATGCTCCTCGGAGTCGACCTCGATCTGGACGTCCTGCCAGCGCTCCCGGTAGATGCCGATCAGCGCATAAATCGTCCAGGGGATCAGGATCAGGGCGGCCACCATCCAGTAGGCGCGGTAGTAGTTGAGGTCCGGCGGAAAGAAGGTGGCCACCACGATCAGTGAACCCATCAGCGCGTAGTAACGGTAGGCGGCCCACTGGGTGAACTGGCCAACCCGGTCCTCGGGATGATGGCGGCACATCGCGTAGACCATCATCGAGGCCCCGAACCAGAAGATCAGTGGTACGATCCCCATGATCGCGGCGACGATGGTGGCGATGCCAACCTCGCCGCTCACCAGGAACAGCGGTACACCCGCCAGGGAGACGGCGATGAGGTTGCCCCAGTCGAAGGTCGAGGCGGCGCGGCGGCAGGAACGCCCCGAGACGGTCTTGGTTGCCATCAAGGCCCCACGGCGAAAACCACAAGTCTAGCACCGTGGCTCCCTGCCACCCACAATCCCCCAATCCCGCTTCGGGGCACTGGCTCCGGCTCCTGCAGGCCTGCGGCGCGAACCTGCTGGAGCGTCTCTATCCCGGGCGTTGCGTGTTGTGCCTGGACCCCGCGCCGGCCGGGCTCTGCACCGGCTGCGCGTCGGATCTCGCCCGCCCCGGACCCTCCTGTCCGACCTGCGCCGAGCCGCTCCCGTTCGCCGGCGACTGTCCTTCCTGCCAGCGCAGTCCGCCACTGCTCGACGCGGTCTGGGCGCCCTTCGTCTACGCGTGGCCGCTGAGCCATCTGCTGCTGTCCTACAAGGGCGGCGGCCGCCCGCAACTGGCCCGGCCGCTCGGGTTCCTGCTCGCCGAGCACCTCCCGGCGATCGCCACCGCGGGGGTCGAACGCGTGATTCCGGTCCCGCTGCACGAACGGCGTCTGGTGCACCGCGGCTTCAACCAGGCCGAGGACCTGGCCCGGGTGCTGTGCCGCCGACGCGGCCTGCGCGTCGACACCGGCAGCGTCACCCGCGTACGCGCCACCCCCAGCCAGCAGGGCCTCAGCCGCCGCGCCCGCCGGGCCAACCTGCGCGGCGCCTTTGCGGTGTCGGGGGACCTCTCGGACGAGCGGATCCTGCTGCTCGACGACGTGATGACCACCGGTACGACGCTGAACGAACTCGCGGATGCCGTTCGCCGTGCCGGCGCGACCCGCGTCACCGCCGTGGCCCTTGCGCGTGCCTGAGGGGGCGTTCCTGCATTGGTTGGTATCGGTTGGCGCCACGCCGTTGGGCGGGAGCGTCTCCTTGCGGGACGCCGTGAATACATCCCTGTAGGCTTGACGGCAGCATCCCTGCTGCCGACACCCGCAAGGAGACGCTCCCGCCCAACGGCTCCCGCTCTGAACGGCTCACGGGATTTGCGCAAGCGTTCTCCTCCCGCCGGTCCCGGCCGCGATGCCATCAGCCGAGTAGCAGGGTGTCGGCGACCATGCCCACCAGGACCACCAGGCCGAGGTGGTGGTTGTTTCGGAAGGCACGGAAGCAGGCGTCGGGTTCGCGGTCGAAGATCAGGAACTGCTGGTAGAACATCAGCATGGCCACGACGACCAGCGCGCCCAGGTAGATGCCCCCGAAGCCCGCCTGCTGTCCGACCAGGAAGAGGCCGAACCAGACCAGCACCTGGAGGATGCCGGTGATCAGGCGGTCCTGTTCGCCGAACAGGATGGCGGTCGAATGTACGCCGATGGCCAGGTCGTACTCGCGGTCCACCATCCCGTAGAAGGTGTCGTAGACCACGGTCCAGGTCAGGGTGGTGACGAAGAGCAGCCACGCGATCGGGGGCGGGAATTCATTCGTCACCGCGGTGAAGGCCATCGGCACGGCCCACGCGAAGGCCACGCCGAGGTGCACCTGCGGGAGGCTGTGAAGGCGCTTCATGAACGGGTAGGTGGCCGCGAGCACCACGGCGACCAGCGCAAAGGCGATGGTCAGCGGATTGGTGAGGAGCACCAGCACGAAGGCGAGGGCGGAGAGCACGACGAAGACGGCCACCGCCTCCCACGGCTGGATGCGGCCCTGCGCGAGCGGTCGCGACCGGGTGCGCTCGACGTGGGGGTCGATGTGCCGGTCGGCGAAATCGTTGATCGCGCAGCCCGCCGACCGCATCAGCGTTACACCGGCGACGAAGATGAGCAGGATGTGCAGTGGCGGCATGCCATCGGCGGCGATCCACAGGGCCCAGAGCGTGGGCCAGAGCAGCAGGTAGATGCCCACCGGGCGATCCAGGCGGATCAGCCGGACATACTCGGCGAATCGCGCGCGCGCCGTCATCGGGAGCGGTGTACGCAAAGGCCGCGCGCCACCTCTCGGGTCAGCCGGCGGTCAGCGGGAAGAGCGTCAGTTCAACCCGCCGGTTCAGGGTCCGGCCCGCGGGGGTCGCGTTGGTGGCGACAGGCTGATGGGGGCCGAAGCCGATGGTCCCGATGCGCGCGGGGTTCACTCCGCGGATGCGCAGGGCGCGGCCGACGCTCTCGGCGCGCCGTTCCGACAGGTCCATGTTGTATTCGACCGGGCCGGTGCTGTCCGTGTGACCGGCGATCTCGATGCCGGTCTTGTCGTACTTGTTCAGCACCGTCACGACGGAGTCGAGCACCGGATCGAACTCCGGCTTGATCTCGGTGCGGTCCACGTCGAAGGTGATGTGGCCGGGCATGTTCAGGACCAGGTTGTCACCGACGCGCGTCACGCTGACGCCCGTGCCCTCCAACTCCTGCCGGATCTCGGCCTCCTGCTGGTCCATGTAGTTGCCGATCGCGGCCCCCGTAAGGGCGCCGATGCCCGCTCCGATCATCGCCCGCTGGGTGCGGTTGCGGCTGGAGGTCACGCTGCCGACGATGGCGCCGGCCAGAGCGCCGATCCCTGCTCCGGTGGCGGCTCGCGCTGTGCGCTCTTCACCGGTGTACGGATCCAGCGTGGTGCAGCCCGTCACGAAGGCTAGCAGTCCGACGAAGGCCAGGAGCAGCGACTTGCGCATGATGATGTCCTCGGAAAGGCGGATTTTTCCTGTAACCACAAGCCTAATCTAAATCGGCAAGTTGAACGAAACCTGAAGCGGGTCACGGGGCCTCGATCGCCTGCCTGAGTTCCCGGAGAACCGGTCCGGTGTCGGGTCTGACCCCGCGCCAGGCGGTGAAGGACTCGGCGGCCTGTTCCACGAGCATCCCGAGACCGTCGCTGACGCGGGCGGCACCGTGTTCGCGGGCCCAGTCCAGGAACGCGAGCGACGCCGGCCCGTAGACGAGGTCGCAGGCAACACCGTCGCCGGCAATCAGGCCGGGCGGCAGGTCCAGCGCGTCCCTGCCCAGCCCGGCGGCCGTGGCATTGATCAGCAGGTCGTAGGGACCGTCGGGGATGGCGTCGAGGCCGCTTGATTCCAGACGTGTTGCCCCGGCGAGTCCGGCAAAGGACTGTGCCAGCTCGAGCGCGCGCTCGGGCGTCCGGTTCGCGATCACAAGCTGTGCCGGTGCCGCGCGCAGCAAAGGCTCCAGCAGGCCCCGGGTCGCCCCGCCGGCACCGACGATCAGGATCTTCCGGCCAGCGGGGTCGAAGCCCATCCGCCCGCTCAGGTCGCGGAAGAATCCCGCCCCGTCGGTATTGTCGCCGGTGAGGGTGCCGTCGGCCTCCGGCCAGACGGTGTTTACGGCCCCGGCGCGCTGGGCCCGCGGCGTGCGCTGGTCAACCAGCCGGAAGGCATCCTCCTTGAACGGCACGGTCACGTTCAGGCCGCGCAGGCTGGTCCGGAACCACTCGCGGACGTCTTCGGCGAAGTGGTCCGGCCGCCCGAGCCGGGCCTCGTAGATCATGTGCTGGCCCGTCTGTGCGGCGAAGAGTGCGTGGATCCTGGGAGACAGCGAGTGGCCAATCGGATTGCCAACGACCGCGTACTGGTCCGGTCTCACGGGGTTGCGTCCTCCCGCAACCAGCTGGCAACGTTGAGTGCGTAATAGGTGAGGATACCGTCGGCGCCGGCCCGCTTCATGCCGGTCAGCGCCTCCAGCACACAGGCGCGTTCGGCAATCCAGCCGTTCTGTGCGGCGGCCTTCAGCATCGCGTATTCACCCGACACCTGGTAAACAAAGGTCGGGCGCCGGAAGTGATCCTTGATCCGCCGCACCACGTCAAGGTAGGGCATCCCCGGCTTGATCATCACCATGTCGGCGCCCTCCGCCAGGTCGAGCGCGACTTCGTGCAGGGCCTCGTCGCCGTTCGGGGGGTCCATCTGGTAGGTTTCCTTGCCGCCGCGTCCGAGGTTGCCCGCCGAACCCACCGCATCCCGGAACGGGCCGTAGAAGCTCGACGCGTATTTTGCGGAATAGGCGAGGATGCGCACGTGGACATGGTTGCCCGTCTCCAGCGCCTGACGGATCGCGCCGATGCGCCCGTCCATCATGTCCGACGGCGCCACTACATCCGCACCCGCCTCGGCGTGCGACCGGGCCTGCCGAACCAGGGTCTCGACGGTGACGTCGTTCACCACGTAGCCCTCGGCGTCGATGATCCCGTCCTGGCCGTGGGTGGTGAAGGGGTCCAGCGCGACGTCGGTGATCACGCCGAGTTCGGGAAGGGCCGCCTTCAATGCGCGCACAGCGCGTTGCGCCAGGCCCTCCCGGTTCCACGCCTCGGCGGCGTCCAGGCTTTTCTTCTCCGGGGGGACGACCGGGAAGATCGCCACGGCCGGGATGCCGAGCTCGACGCAGGCCTGCGCCTCGAGCAGCAGTTCGTCGATGCTCATTCGTTCCACGCCGGGCATCGACGCCACCGGCTCGCGTCGCCCCTCGCCCTCCTGGACGAAAACCGGGTAGATCAGGTCATCGGCGGTGAGCCGGTGTTCGCGCATCAGGCGCCGGGAAAAGGCATCGCGGCGCATCCGCCTGGGGCGCACCGCGGGGTAGCTGCCGGTGATATCGCTCATGGTCCGGACCCTTCGTTGATCCAGTCGCGGGGTTTCAGGTAGCGCTCGTACAGCCGCGCCTCGGCGGAGCCGGGCTCCGGGCTCCAGTTGTATTCCCAGCGCACCAGCGGCGGCAGCGACATCAGGATGGATTCGGTCCGGCCGCCGGATTGCAGGCCGAACAGGGTACCCCGGTCGTAGACCAGATTGAACTCCACGTAACGACCGCGGCGGTAGAGCTGGAACTGCCGTTCGTGCTCGCCGTAGGGCGTATCCTTCCGTTTCTGCACGATCGGGCCGTAGGCTTCGAGGTAGTGGTCGGCGACGCTGCGCATGTAGCCGAAGCAGTGATCGAAGCCGCCGGCGTTGAGGTCATCGAAGAACAGTCCGCCGATGCCGCGCGTCTCGTTGCGGTGCTTCAGGAAAAAGTATTCGTCGCACCAGCGCTTGTGCCTTTCGTAGAGGTCCGGACCGTAGGGCCGGCAGGCAGCCTCCGCAGTGCGGTGCCAGTGCACGCAGTCCTCGTCGAAGCCGTAATAGGGTGTCAGGTCGAAGCCGCCGCCGAACCACCAGATCGGTGCTTCGCCCGCCTTTTCCGCGACGAACACCCGCACGTTCGCGTGCGAAGTCGGCACGTAGGGGTTCAGCGGATGGATCACCAGGGACACGCCCGCGGCCTGGAAGGATCGGCCGGCCAGCTCGGGCCGATGGGCGGTCGCCGAGGCCGGCAGTCCGGGTCCCATCACGTGCGAGAAGTTCACGCCCGCCTGCTCGAAGACGTTTCCGCCACGCAGCACCCGGGAACGGCCGCCGCCGCCCGCCTCGCGGGTCCAGGCGTCCTCGCGGAAGCGGCCGCCGCCATCGAGAGACTCGAGGCCGGTACAGATCCGGTCCTGCAGCGCCGCGAGGTAGTCGAGTACGGGTTCGATGCGAAAGTCGTCGTTCATGGCCAGATCCTTCTCTGCGGCAAGGGCGGTCCAGCCGGACCTCCCCGGATCCAGGCGCCGGTGATCATGTCCCGAATGCTGCTCGGTGTTTCGGCACCGCCGCAGGGCAGATCGAGTATGCCGTCCACCTGTCCTTCGAAGTGCTGCCGGACGCAGCCGGTATCGCGGCAGGGCGGTTCACCCGAGCGGTTCGCGCTGGTGGAGACCAGGGCGGAGCCCGCGGCGACGCACAGGGCCCGTACCGCCGGGTGGGCGGTTACCCGGACCGCCAGCCGGGTGTGGCGGCCACGCAGCCAGACCGGGCAGGCCGAACGGGCCGGCCAAAGCCAGGTGTGCGGACCGGGCCAGGAGGCCTCGGCCATCGCCTGCATCGCCTCCGGCACCGGCTCCAGCCAGTGGGCCACGCGCGACAGGTCGTCGGTGATCACGATCACGCCCTTGCCCACATCGCGGTTCTTC
>PWRV01000022.1 GCA_003563455.1 Thioalkalivibrio sp. | reverse complement strand
CTCGCATACTGCGCCTCGAGCCCGCGCATCACGTCGGCATCGAAGGGGCGGAGTCCGCTCAGCACCAGATGCTTGCTGCCGCGCGCGAAGGGATCTCCCTCAACGCACAACGCGTAGTCGAGCCGCACATCCCCGCGCTTGCCTTCGACCGTCATCTCCGCGGATTCGAGGCGGGGCTGGACGGTCTCGGTGAGGCCGGCCACCGGCGTCTGCAGCTGCAGGGACATGCGGTCGTAGATCACCAGCGGGCGCGCCGGGTTGACCATCACCTGGTGCTGCTCCATCAGAGGCACCAGCACATGCGGGAAGTTTTCGCCGGAAAAGGCGGCGTAGCTGCGAGTCAGGGCCTCGATCGTATAGGGGTCGGTGACCACCGGTCCCTCACGCTCCACCTCGAGGTAGGCCTTCCCCTGCGTGTCGGTGATCGCAAACGCGGCGCCGGGCTCCTCGGGGAACACCAGCGCGACCGTGTCACCAACCATGCCGACGAAGCGGCAGCGCATGCTGGCGCTGACGCCGTAGCGTGCCAGCACCAGCGCAAACAGCAGGTCACCCGGCACGCAGAAGCGCTTCGAGTGGGGATCGTGGATCGGATTGAAGTCGCCGGCGATTCCCTTGGCAAAACGACTGGCCTGCTCCGGGCTGATGTACACGTATCCGTCACGAACGTCGTGGTACGGCCGCAGAAAGGCGTTTTCGTTCACTCGAGCTCCCCGTTTGCCGTCGAAGGCGTTGAATTATAGTTCGGTATATTGACGTATCACGGCCAGAAATTCGTCCCCGTAACGCTCGAGCTTCGCAACGCCGACACCGGAGACGTCGGCAAGGGCCTCCCGGCTGGCGGGAGCGGTGTAAACCATCTCGCGCAGCGTCGCATCGTGAAAGATCACGTAGGGCGGCACACCCTGGGCATCCGCAAGCCGCCTGCGGCAGGCACGCAGCGCCTCCCAGAGTTCTGCCTGCCCGGGGTCGAACGCGGTCTCCACCGACTCCCGCGCGGCCCGCCCTGGGCGCTCGGAGCGTGGCGCCCGACCCTGTCGGCGCAGATGGACACGGGTCTCGCCGCGCAGCAGTGGGCGGCAGGACTCGTCCAGCTTCAGTGCACCAAACCCTTCGAGATCGACGCGCAGCAGTCCGCGCGCGATCAACTGGCGGAAGATGCCCCGCCACTCGGCCGGCTCGATGTCCGCACCGATGCCGAAGGTGCTGAGCCGGTCGTGCCCGAACCGGCGCACCCGATCGTTGCCGCGACCGCGCAGCACGTCCACAAGATGGTTCACGCCGAAGCGCTCGCCGGTACGGTAGGCACACGACAGCGCCATCTGTGCCGGGACCGTCGCATCCCAGGTCGCGGGCGGATCCAGGCAGGTATCGCAGTTGCCGCAGGGCTCGGGGAGCTCGTCGCCGAAGTACGCGAGCAGCGCCTGGCGGCGGCAGCTGGTCAGCTCGCAGAGGCCGAGCATCGCCTCCAGCTTGTGCCGTTCGACCCGCTTGTGTGCGTCGGCTGCCGTGGACTGCTCGAGCATCTGCCGTAGCGTGATCACGTCCTGCAGGCCGTAGAGCATCCAGGCGTCGGCCGGCAGCCCGTCGCGCCCGGCCCGGCCGGTTTCCTGATAATAGGCCTCGACGCTGCGCGGCAGGTTGAGGTGCGCGACGAAGCGCACGTTGGGCTTGTCGATGCCCATGCCAAAGGCGATGGTCGCGACCATGATCACGCCCTCCTCCTTCAGGAACCGCGTCTGGTGGCGTTCCCGCTCCGTGCTGCTCAATCCCGCATGATAGGGCAGCGCGGTCAGACCGTGGCCGGCCAGCCACTCGGCAATGGCCTCGACGCGCTTGCGCGACAGACAATAGACGATTCCCGCCTCGCCCGGATGCATCTCGCGGATGAAGCGCAGCAGGCGGTTTCTCGCACTGCCGCCTTCGGACTGGCCGATGTGGTAGCGGATGTTCGGTCGATCGAAGCGACTGACGAACTGCCGGGCCTGCTCCAGACCAAGCCGCGACACGATCTCGCGCCGGGTGGCCGTGTCCGCAGTGGCCGTGAGCGCGATGCGCGGCACCGAGGGAAAGCGCTCGGCGAGCACCGACAGCCCGATGTACTCGGGCCGGAAGTCGTGACCCCACTGGGACACGCAGTGTGCCTCGTCGATCGCGAACAGGGCCACCCGGCAACGATCCAGCAGTTCCAGGGTGCGCGGCAGCAGCAGCCGCTCCGGGGCGACATACACCAGGTCCAGTGCCCCGGCCAGCAGCGCCTGCTCGGCGGCCCGGTTGTCGGCGGCAGTCTGTGCCGAATTCATCGCGGCCGCGCGCACCCCGCTGAGGCGCAGTGCCGCGACCTGGTCCTGCATCAGCGCAATCAGCGGCGAGATCACGATGCCGACACCGGGCCGCATCAGCGCCGGAATCTGGTAGCAAAGCGACTTGCCGCCGCCGGTGGGCATCAGCACCAGCGCGTCGTCACCCGCGGCGACGGCCTCGATGATCTCCCGCTGCGCGCCGCGGAAGCCGGGATAGCCGAACACCTCGGCGAGCAGGCGCTCGGGTTCCGGCGTCACCCCGCGAGCGTCTGCGTACAAGGCTTGGTCATCTGCATTCCACATTCCACTCTCCCGTCCCTGGGGACCATCGAAGGCCGCGGACGCCCCACCATTGCCGAAGGCCGCGACATGGCGGGCCCATTGGACCCCGCCGCCTACGGCGCCGTAAAGTGAGCCCCCTCGTCAGCCTCGCACGAGCTGCGCGCGATCTTCACCTCAACCCGGGATTCTGCCATGCGTGGCCACGGTTCGCCCGTCGATGCGCCCGAAGGCGCCATCAACTGGCGCATCATCCTCAGCCTCCTGCCCTACCTCTCGGAGTACCGCGGACGCCTGTTCCTGGCCCTCGGGCTGATGGGCCTTGCCAAGCTGGCCAACGTCACGGTCCCGATCGCCCTGAAGTTCATTGTCGATCACTTCGAGGACGCCGGGGTCGAGGCCGTGATCACCGTGCCGCTGGCCCTGCTGGTCGCCTACGGCCTGTTCCGCTTTTCGGCCACTTTCTTCGGGGAACTGCGCGATGCAGTGTTCGCTCGTGTCGCGGAGCGGGCGATGCGCCGGGCGGCGTTGCGGGTCTTTGAACACCTGCACCGCCTCGAGCTGGGCTTTCACCTGTCCAGGCAGACCGGCGCCCTGTCCCGGGACATCGAACGGGGCACCAACGGCATCAGCTTCCTGCTGCGATTCATGGTCTTCAACATCCTCCCGACCATGATCGAGATCCTTTTGGTGGCCTTCATCCTGCTGATCGCGGTCGGCCCCGTGTTCATGTTCACCATCTTCGTGGCGATCGGGGTCTACGTCGCGTACTCGGTCGTGATCACCGAGTGGCGCACGCGCTTCGTGCGCGAGGCGAACCTGCGCGACAACGAGTCGACGACGCGCGCGGTCGACAGTCTGCTGAATTACGAGACGGTGAAGTACTTCGGCAACGAGCGCTTCGAGGCCGAGCGCTACGACCGGGGACTGGCAGCCTGGGAGACGGCGCGAATGAAGAACGTGCTGTCGCTCGTGCTGCTGAACAGCGGCCAGGCGCTGATCATCGCCGCAGCGATTACGGTGATGATGATCCTCGCGGCGCAGCGGGTCGCCGACGGCACCATGACGCTGGGCGACCTGGTGATGGTGAACGCCTACATGATCCAGCTGTTCGTCCCGCTGAACTTCCTGGGTTTCGTGTACCGCGAGATCCGGCAGTCGCTGGCCAATATCGAGCGGCTTTTCGGCCTGCTGGAGCAACCGGTAAAGGTGCAGGACCGGTCCGGAGCACCCGATCTCCGGGTGCGCGAGGGCACGGTCGCCTTCGAGGACGTCCACTTCCGCTATCACCCGGAACGCCCGATCATCGAAGGCATCAACCTCAGGATTCCGGCGACCCACAAGGTCGCCGTGGTGGGTCCCAGCGGTGCCGGCAAGTCCACGCTCTCGCGCCTGCTTTTCCGGTTCTACGATGTCGACGCCGGCCGCATCACCATCGACGGCCAGGACATCCGTGAAGTAACGCAGCACAGCCTGCGTCAGGCGATCGGCGTGGTCCCGCAGGACACCGTGCTGTTCAACGACACCATCGGCTACAACATTGCCTATGGGCGGCCGGACGCGACGCCCGCTGAGATCCGCGAGGCCGTAAGGCTTGCCCACCTCGATGACTTCATCGCCCAGCTTCCGCAGGGGCTGGACACCGTCGTCGGAGAGCGAGGGCTGAAGGTCTCCGGCGGAGAGAAGCAGCGGATCGCGATCGCCCGGATGCTGCTGAAGGATCCGCCCATCCGGATCTTCGACGAGGCGACCTCGTCGCTCGATTCGGGCTCCGAGAAGGCGATCCTCGAGGCACTGAATGAGGTTGCGGCCCGACGCACCACGCTGGTGATCGCGCACCGCCTGTCCACGGTGATGGATGCGGACAACATCGTGGTGCTGGAACAGGGGCGCGTGGTTGAACAGGGCACCCACCACCAGCTGCTGGCACGCGATGGTGCCTACTGGCGGCTGTGGCAGCACCAGCGCGAGGCGGCGTCGAAGGGATCCGGTTCGGACGAGGATTCCGGCCTGCAAGCAGAGGATGATTTCAGTGCAGGCGCGACGGAGCGCGCCGGCAAGCCGCTGTAGGAACGATCGGGAAAGCGAAGGCGCGTAATGCCTGTTACCCGAATGTCACGAAAGCTCCGCGAAAGCTGCTTGCGCGCAGGAGGCAGGGCCTCTCGCCGATCGGGCACCGGAAAATCATCGGCAAGAAGCGGCGACCTTTCCAGCCCACGCGAGCCGCCACGCATTCACTCCCGCTTGAGCAGATCGGCGAGGCCTGCAAAGGGGTTGTGCGTAGCCCCCTTGCCAGCATTGCCGTCCTTGCCCGGCGTCGCATCCACGTAGCGCTGATGCTCGTTGTCGTGGCAGTACAGACAGAGGAGTTCCCAGTTGCTGCCATCCAGCGGGTTGTTGTCGTGGTTGTGGTCGCGGTGGTGCACCGTGAGCTCGCGCAGATTCGCCGCCGTGAATTCGCGGCCACAACGCCCGCACACCCACGGATACATCTTCAGCGCACGTTCGCGGTAGCCCTTCTCCCGCTCGGCCTTGTCCTGCTGCGCACGCGCCACCAGGGCGTCGAGGCGGCCGCTGTTCTTCTGGTTCATGCCGTGGATCCGTTGTCACCCATTCAAAGAGTAGACAATCGCTGTGCAAACGGGAATCCCGGGATTGGTGCCAAATACGAAGATGCGCTCCGGAACGGGGCGGCGACCCGCAGCAATGCACGGTCGCGGTGCGCTTTCGGCCCGCAGCGGACCAAACAAAGCGAGCCCGCCTGTTCCAGGGCCACGCCGGGATGGGAGCCCCGGTCGAAGCGGGTCTCCGCGAAGAGGATAACCAGCAACGCAACGGTCGTGCCGATGATTGCGGCCTCGATGATGATCCGGGTCTTCTTCCACCGCCACTTGCCACGCTTCATGCCCCACCCCCGAGCATTCCGGCTGCGCTGCTTCGCAGGGCGACATTCCTGCAACATCCGTTCCGGAAACGGCGCGATCACCGCACGCATCCGGCCCTGCCCTTCGTCAGGCACGGGGCTGCAGGGGAAGATCAGGCCTCGACGCCGTGCTCCCGCGTGGACTGGAAGCGGATCTCCGGCCATTTTTCCATGGCCATCTGGAGATTCACGCGGGTGGGTGCGATGTACACGAGGTCCCCGCCGTGGTCGACCGCGAGGTTCTGGGCGGCGCGGTCCCTGAACTCGGCGAATCGCTTGGGATCGTCGGAGCTGACCCAGCGGGCGGTCTGCACGTTCACGTTCTCGAAACGGCAGTCGACCTTGTATTCCGTCTTCAGGCGGTCTGCGACTACGTCGAATTGCAGCACACCCACCGCCCCCAGGATCAGGTCGTTGTTGTTCAATGGCCGGTAAAGCTGGGTCGCACCCTCCTCGCAAAGTTCCTGGAGGCCCTTCGAGAGCTGCTTCATCTTCAATGGATCGCGCAGCTGGGCGCGTCGAAAGAGTTCCGGAGCAAAATTCGGAACCCCGGTGAAGGCGAGTTCCTCGCCCTCGGTGAAAGTGTCTCCGATGCGGACGGTCCCGTGGTTGTGAATCCCGATGATGTCGCCGGGATAGGCCGTCTCCACGTGCTCCCGGTCCGAGGCCATGAAGGTCAGCGCATCGGCAATCTTCACGTCGCGCCCGATGCGCACGTGGCGCAGCTTCTTCCCCTTGCTGAAACTCCCCGAGCAAATCCGCATGAAGGCGATGCGGTCGCGGTGGTTCGGGTCCATGTTCGCCTGGATCTTGAACACGAAACCGGTGAACGCGGGCTCGGCGGGATCCACCGTGCGCGTCTGGGTCGGACGCGGCAGCGGCGCCGGCGCGTACTCGACGAAATCGTCCAGCAGTTCCTGCACCCCGAAGTTGTTGATCGCCGATCCGAAGAACACCGGCGTCAGGCGTCCGGCGAGATAGGCCTCGTGATCGAAGGCGTGTGAAGCGCCGCGCACCAGCTCCAGTTCCTCGCGCAGTTCCTGTGCCTGTGCCCCCAGCACCGCATCCAGGCGCGGGTTGTCGAGCCCCTGGATCACCTCGCCCTCCTGGATCCTGCCGCCGTGGGTCGGCGAGTACAGGTGCACCGAATCATGTGCGAGGTGGTACACGCCCTTGAAGCGCTTGCCCATGCCGATCGGCCAGGTCACCGGCGCGCACTGGATCTTCAGCACCTCCTCGACCTCGTCCAGCAATTCGATCGGCTCGCGGCCCTCGCGGTCGAGCTTGTTGATGAACGTCATGATCGGCGTGTCGCGCAGCCGGCACACCTCCATCAGCTTGATCGTGCGCTCCTCGACGCCCTTCGCCGCGTCGATCACCATCAGCGCGGAATCGACCGCCGTCAGGGTCCGGTAGGTGTCCTCGGAGAAGTCCTCGTGCCCCGGGGTGTCGAGCAGGTTCACGATGCGATCCCTGTACGGAAACTGCATCACCGACGAGGTCACCGAGATTCCGCGCTGCTTCTCCATCTCCATCCAGTCGGAAGTCGCGTGGCGCGCGCTCTTGCGCCCCTTCACCGTCCCGGCGAGCTGGATCGCGCGGCCGAAAAGGAGCAGTTTCTCGGTGATGGTGGTCTTGCCCGCGTCCGGGTGCGAGATGATCGCGAAGGTGCGGCGACGGGCGGTTTCGTGGCTGAACGACATGGGGACGGACTCGAACGGGAAAAGCCCTCCATTGTACCCGTCACGGGGATTGCGCGCAGGCCTCGCCGAGGGGCGGCCCGCGTGATCCGTAGGGGTTCGAGCTGCAGGAGGCCAGCCTCTGGCCGATGGTTTTCCGACGCCCGATCAGCGAGAGGGCTCGCCTCCTGCACCCAGCAGCTTTCGCGGAGCTTCCGTGATAATCAGGTGCTCGCAAACCCATATCAATACAAATACTGCTGAAAGCCCACAAAGACCTCTCGAATCTTGCCCGCAGGGCCTAGCTCTTGCACCGCATCGCCGAGGCTGTGGTACTTCAATTCGATCAGCTGCGGCAGTTTACCCGTGTCCAGTTCGCTCACGCCCCGGGCGATATAGTGATCGAGGACGAATTTCAGGAATTCCTGCTGTCTGTAGTCGTGTCCCCGGAAGATGCGCTCCTTGTGGGCATCCACTCGTTCGGCTCGGGTTACCGGCGCCATGTTGAAGGCGATGTAGGCCAGCACATCATATAGATCGCTGTTTTCGGCTTCGATGAGCTTGCCGACGTCGGCCAACTGTTGCGTGCCGTAGCCCTTCTCCTCCAAACCCTCCAGCAGGCTCTTCCGGGTATCCGGGCGGCTCCACAGGCGGCGAAGCTCATCTTCGTCCTGGAATAGCTCTGGTAGATCGCCGAACAGTCGCTGGATGAATTCAGCGGCAGAGATGGGCTTGCCGTCCGGGCCCCAGAAGCTGGTGGCGCTCATGTGCTGGATGGTGCGTTCCTTCCCGTCGGCCAGCTTGATGCGCAGCTTGCGCAGGCGCGTCGGCTCGTCTTCCGAATCCGGGGCGTCCGGCGGTTCTGGTATTTGCCCGTCATCCGGAGGCCGTGGTGCAGGTGAATCCGCCGGCTCCGGCGCCAGCGGCTCCCCGTCCCATTCCGGATCATTGAAGTGCTCGTAGGCTTTCACGAAGTCGTGGATCGTGAAGCAGTCCTTGCCCTCAAACAGGCGAGTGCCGCGTCCGATGATCTGCTTGAACTCGATCATGCTGTTCACCGGCCGCATCAGCACGATATTGCGCACGTTGCGGGCATCCACGCCGGTGGAGAGCTTCTGCGAGGTGGTGAGGATGG
>PWRV01000045.1 GCA_003563455.1 Thioalkalivibrio sp. | reverse complement strand
TGGCTATTCCGGCACTTGCCCGCCTTGCTCCGGCACTTCTGGCTGTGCTCCATAGTCACCGAACTTCCCGCATGGCCCACTAGCGCCATCACGGCGTTAGAATACCGGGATGGACTCAAACACCCTGAAGCAGCGCGACTTCGCCGCCCTCTGGCACCCGTGCACGCAGATGAAAGACTACGGGGAGGAGGGCACTCTGCCGATGCTGGCCATCCGGCGTGGCGAAGGGGTCTGGCTGGAAGACTTCGACGGAAACCGATACCTGGACGCGGTCAGTTCGTGGTGGGTCAACCTGTTCGGGCACGCAAACCCGACGATCAACGCGGCGATACGGGATCAGCTCGAACAACTGGAACACGTGATCCTGGCCGGATGCACCCACGAACCGGTGGTCCAGCTCTCCGAACGTCTGATCGGGTTGACTCCGGAACCGCTGACCCGCTGTTTTTTCGCTGACAACGGGAGCGCCGCGGTCGAAGTGGCGCTGAAAATGAGCTTCCACTACTGGAAGAACCGCGGACAGCCGGAAAAGCAGCGCTTCATCTGCCTGACCAACAGCTACCACGGCGAGACCCTTGGCGCACTCTCGGTCGGGGCGGTGGAACTCTACCGCGCCACCTACGCGCCGCTGATGCTGCCGGTGATTACCGTGCCGGGCCCGGACTGCTTCGAGCGCGAGGAGGGCGAGACCTGTACCGACGTTGCGCGACGCCAATTCGATCTTATGGAAGCTACGCTGGCCGCTCACGCGCACGAGACCGCGGCGGTGATCATCGAGCCGCTGGTCCAGTGTGCGGGTGGAATGCGCATGCATGACCCCGAGTATCTTCGCCTGCTGCGCGAGGCCTGCGATCGCCACGGGGTGCATCTGATCGCCGACGAGATCGCGGTCGGCTTCGGCAGGACGGGGGCGATGTTCGCCTGCGAACACGGGCCGATCGCACCGGATTTCCTGCTACTGTCGAAGGGACTCACCGGGGGTTATCTGCCGTTGGCCGTGACGCTGACCACCGACGAGGTCTACGAAGCCTTCTATGACGACTACGAGAAGCTGAACGCTTTCCTGCATTCGCATTCCTATACCGGGAACCCGCTGGCCTGCCGCGCCGCGCTGGCGACGCTGGATATCTTCGAAAACGAGCCGGTGCTCGAGCGCAACCGCACACTCGCTGAGCGCATGGCGAAAGCACTGTCGCCGCTGCGGGATCATCCGAACGTGGCCGAGGTGCGCCAGACCGGGATGATCGCTGCAGTTGAACTGGTGCAGGACAAGGTCTCGCGAAGGCCCTTTCCGTGGCAGGAGCGACGGGGGCTGGAGATCTACCGGCACGGCCTCGAACGCGGTGCGCTTTTGCGTCCCCTCGGAAACGTCAGCTACCTGATGCCACCCTACGTGATCACCGGGGAGCAGATCGATTTCCTTGCCGAGGTGATGGGTGAGGGCATTGAACGGGCGGTACGCCGCTGATTCGGCAGCACCGGTTCTTACCCCGCCTCAAATGCGCCCGGACGGGGCGCTTCCAGTGACTCCCAGCAGCGTCTGAGCGTGGACGGCCCGCTCAGATGGAAGGGCTGGTTTCTCCGGCCGGACGGCATCGATCCTGTCGATGCGTTTGCGCAGGCCGTCACCATTGGCGAGTTGCACGGCGAGACCCGGGCGCGCATTCAACTCCAGGATCAGCGGTCCGTAATCTCGATCCAGCACCACGTCGACCCCAAGATAGCCCAGACCGGTCAGTTCGTGGCAGCCGGCGGCCAGTGCGAGCAGGCGGTCCCACTCCGGGATCACGATGCCCCCGATCGGGGCCCCGGTATCCGGATGCCGCTCGACGATTTCGTTGTGCCAGACGCCGTGTCCGGTCACTCCTTTCGTGATGTCGATCCCCACGCCCACCGCGCCCTGATGCAGATTGGCCTTGCCGTCCGACCCGCGCGTCGGGAGGCGCGCCATGGCCATCACGGGATACCCCTGGTAGACCACTGTCCGGATGTCGGGGACGCCCTGGAAGCTCACCTTGGCGAACAGGGCATCGAATCGCACCCGGTATTCGATCATGGCCTTGTCCGGCTGGCCGCCGAGGCTGTACATGCCGCTGAGGATGTTGGAGACGTGGTGTTCGAGGCCTTCCATGTCTTCCAGCAGGCCGTTGGCCTTGCGGAAGCGTTCACCCATGCGCCCGGTGATCACCAGGATGCCGTTTCCGCCGCTCCCGTGGGCCGGCTTGATCACGAAGTCGTCGCGGCCGGATATCCGTTCACGGAGACGCCGGGCGTCGTGGTTGGTCTCGATGACGCCATAGAGCTCGGGTACCGCAATGCCGGCCTCCAGCGCGAGGCTCTTGGTCAGCAGCTTGTCGTCGACCAGTGGGTAGTGCCTGCGCGCGTTGAGCCGCGCGATCATGTCGACGTTGCGCGCGTTCATGCCGACGATGCCGAGACGGCGGAGCTCGCGTGGCGTGATGAACCAGTTCATGTGTCCGAGCGGCCGGCGAGGGCGCGGAAACGGATCAGCTCGGACAGGCGATAGCCGGTGTAACGGCCGAGCAACAGCGTGACCGCGAGGATGATCAGCAGCAGTTCCGGAAAGACGAAGATCAGGTGTTCCGCATAAGGGTTGATCATCAGCAGGTAGCCGACGATCGCGGCACCCATGCTTCCGACCCCCTGACGGATCGCATCGCCGGCACCGTGTTCCTCCCAGACAATGGACATGCGTTCGATGGTCATCGCCAGGATCACCATCGGGAACAGCGCGACTGCAAGTCCGTGCTCGATGCCGAGGTGGTGGCTGATGATGCTCAGCATCAGCATCAGCATTACCACCACGATCACCACCGAGGCGAGTCGCGGAACCAGCAGCAGCTTCAGGTGTTCGAGATAGAAACGGATCGCGAGCCCCAGCGACACGATCAGCGTGAACAGGATCACGCCGCCGAGGAGTTCGGTCTCGCGGAACGAGAGTGCGATCAGCACCGGCATGAAGGTGCCGAAGGTCTGCACGCCCACCACGTTGCGCAGCAGGACGATGATCATCGCGCCGACCGGAACCATCAGCAGGACCCGGTACATGTTCTGAGTCTGGACCGGCAAGCCGAGCAAGGAGAAATCCGCAATGTGAGAATCCAGCAGCTGCGCGCGCTGCTGGGCGGCGTCCACCGCGCTCTGGAAATTGCGGGTGACCGCAAAACTGACCTGTGCGTTACGGGCGCGGTTCAGCGCCACCGGCTCCTGGTCGCCGTACCACCAGACCAGAAAATTGGGTGGATACCCGACGCTGCCGTTACCCGGGTTGATGGGCACCCATTCCCGCGTGTTGTGAACTTCCAGCCAGGTCCGAACCTGAAGATCGCGTGCCCGGTCCGTGAGCTGGATCCCGTGCGCCATGCGGGCCGGAATACGCGCGCCGGCCAGCAGTTGGATTGCCGCCCGCGCGCGCTCGCGCTCGCCGCTGCCCCGCGGAGCGAACAGCGCGATGTTCTCGTCCTGTGCGTGGGCCATGTCACTGACCAGCACGGTGGCGAAGGTGGTGATGTCGGCGGAGCGCTCACGCACTCTCTCGACGATCGATTCGGCCGCCGACGCGTAGGGCTCCTCGAACTCCGGGAGGCTCGCCGGACCAGGGTATTCGGGCTGGGGTCGCAAGTGGCGTTCCAATTCGTAGAACGTGGCGCGGTAGTAGACGGCCTGGCGGCCGCTGGGATTGCGGGCAGTCCATATAGCCTCGCGGTTCTCGCTGCGCATGCCGGTGGTGAGGCCATAATCCCGCGACACAAAGTGTTCGTCGAGTAGCGCCAGACCCGGAGGTTGACTCGGAATGAGGAGGCGGGCGGTAACGGCGCCGCCGGTGGGCTCGAACGCAAGCCGCGCCTCAACGATCCAGTTGTCGGCGATCTGGGCGGGCAGCAGCGGGAAGGCGAGGTTCCTGACTTTGTGCTGGAAGATGCCCAGGCTGACCGCCACAAGGGCCAGAATCAGCAGGGGCAAGTGCAATCGTTTCATGCGCCGGGATCGGAACCAGGATCCGGTGACTCGCCGCGATGTTCCGAATCGCGCTCGGTGGGACTGTCGGCGTCCACTGCGCAACGGGGGCTGTGAAGGAATGTCTCCGCAGAATCCACCAGGATGATGCCGTTCATGTGATTTCGGCCAACCAGGGCCTGGTAGTTCAGATGCGTCCGGTCTATCAGGCTCATCTCCGCGTCCCGGTAATGGGGCCCGATGCATAGACCGATCGATACCACGGGCCGGCGCTGGAATCCGCCGTCGTGCCGCACGATCCGCACGTTCCGCGTGATTGGTCGCTCAACGCGAACGGTGTTGTCCGCATTTTCGGGATCGATGATGTCGAAGGCGATCCATTGTTCCCCGTCACGCTCGAAGCGTGCCTTGTTCAGCGCATTCAGCGAGGAGGTGGTGGCACCGGTATCCAGCTTGGCCTTAAGCGAGATGCCCTCCGGCAGGATCTCGATCCGCTCGACCCAGCCGTGGATCGTGCGGACATCGACGTCGCCTGCGTTGGCGCCGCCTGCAAACGCAACAACGAGTAACAGGGTTACGCGTAACAAGGGGAAATGCATGGGTTCCTCGGGATTGTCCAGCCTCCCTCAGCTGATGCAGGAGGCATAAGCGGCTAAATATACTAGATTTTGCCCGTACTGTTGCGGTTCAGATAACCGGGTGGTCTGCTTGAACGACACGGCCGAAGGGTCGTACTCGCCCCAATGTTCGGGTGCGGCCCTTATGGGTTAATCTCGCGCCATGCGTGTCCTGTCACTGTTGCAGCGCCACCTTTCAACTCTCGCCATCGCCGGCGTCGCGCTGCTGCTTGTTGCGTGGATTGCCAGTGGCGTCGTCGGTCGGGAACCGCCCGAGGTCGAGGCACGGCCCGATCCACCCCTGCCCACCGTCGCGGCGCGGGTGAGTGAGGCGGAGCCGGTCGAGCGGCTGGTGACCTTGCAGGGTGAGGTACTGCCGCAGCAGCAGGTGATGGTCCGCGCCGAGACGGAAGGGCGCGTGGTGGAAACACCGGCGTCGCTCGGCGAGTTCCTGGATGCGGATACCGTGCTCGCACGGATCGGAATGGACGATCGGCAAGCCCGCCTGCGCCGTGCCGAGGCCGCCGTGTCAGGGCGTGAGTCGGACTTCCGCGCCGCCGACGAGCTGGCCGGGGAGGGCTTTCAGGCCCAGTTGCAGGTGGAATCCGCGCGTGCGGAACTCGAGGCGGCGAGGGCGGAACTGGAGTCGATCCGGCTGGACATCGAACGCACGCGCGTGAAGGCTCCGATCGCGGGGGTGCTGAACGATCGCGCCGCCGAGGTTGGCGACTACGTGTCGATCGGCACGGCGGTCGCGGAAATCGTCGAAAACGACCCGCTCAAGGCCGTCGTCCGGGTGCCCCAGCACCGTATTCGGGATATCCACCGGGGCCAGGCGGCACGGGTCGAGTTCGGCAACGATCTGGCTCGGGAAGGCACGATCCGTCACGTCTCGGCGCGGGCCGATACCGGGACGCGAACGTTCCGGGTCGAGATCGAGGTACCGAATCCCGGGCGCGAAATGCCCTCCGGAATCAGCGTGCAGGTGCGGATTCCGGTCGAAGACGTGATGGCCCACCGGATTTCCCCGGCATTGACGACGCTGGATCCCGACGGGCGGCTCGGCATCATGATCCTTGAAGAGGAGGATCGGGTCGCCTTCCACCCGATCGAGCCCATGCGGGCAGACCCGGAGGGTCTGTGGATCACCGGCCTTCCCGAAACGGTGCGCATCGTCACGGTTGGCCAGGGCTTCGTGCAGGAAGGCGAAAGGGTGCGTGTGCTGCCGGAGGCTGCGGGACCCGAGCAATGAGTGCGCTGATCCGCGCAGCGATCGATCGAAGCCGCACGATGCTGCTCCTGTTGCTGCTGATGCTGGTCGCCGGCGGCATTTCCTACGTGGTGATCCCGAAGGAAGCGGCCCCCGATATCGACATCCCGATCTTTTTCGTGTCGGTAACGCATACCGGAATCTCACCGGAGGACAGTGAGCGGCTGCTGGTCCGGCCGCTGGAGCGCGAACTGCAACCTGTGGCCGGTCTTGACGAAATCCGGGCCCGGGCGGGCGAAGGCTTCGCAATGATCCGTCTCGACTTCGAGGCCGGATATGATAACCGGCAGGCGATGGCCGACGTGCGCGAGAAGGCGGACCTGGTGAAGGGCGAGTTTCCGCCCGGTACGGAAGAGCCGGAGGTCACCGAGGTCGATCTCTCCATGTTCCCGGTGCTGGTGGCGACGCTGTCGGGCCCGATTCCCGAGCGCGCGCTGGTGCGTATTGCACGCGACCTAAGGGATCGGCTGGAGGCGCTCCCCGGTGTCCTGGAGGTCCCGATCGGGGGGGATCGCGAGGACGTGCTCGAGGTTATGGCCGATCCGATGGTGATGGAGACCTACCGGCTCCCGTACCAGGAACTGATCGAAGCCATCGAAAGGAACAATCGGTTGATTGCCGCCGGTGCGGTGGACGCCGGTGCCGGGAGGATCACGCTCAAGGTGCCGGGGCTGATCGAGTCGCTGGACGATGTCCTGGAACTGCCGGTGAAGGTGGAGGAGGGCACGGTTGTCACCTTCGGGGACGTGGCCACCGGCCGTCGAGCGTTCAAGGACCCCGAGGAATTCGCGCGGGTGAACGGCGAGCGGGCGGTGTCGCTGGAGATCCGCCAGCGCGTCGGCGCAAACATCATTGATACCGTGGCCGCTGCGCGCGCCGTGATCGAAACTGCTGCCGAGGACTGGCCCGAGAGCGTGCGGGTCGACTACCTGCAGGACATGGCGCAGGATGTCGATGATCTGCTGGGCGATCTCGAAAACAACGTGATCACCGCGATCGTGCTGGTAATGCTGACCATCGTCGCAGCGCTGGGCGGCCGTTCCTCGTGGCTGGTGGGCCTCGCGATCCCGGGCGCCTTTCTGGGCGGAATTCTGGCGATCCAGCTGCTCGGCTTCACAATGAACATCGTGGTGCTGTTCGCGCTGATCCTCGTGATCGGGATGCTGGTGGACGGGGCGATCATCGTGGTCGAGCAGGCGGATCGGTACCTCGCTCAGGGGCTGGAGCGACGCGAGGCCTTCCAGCGGGCCTCGGTCCGCATGGCCTGGCCGGTCATCGCCTCCACTGCCACGACCATGGCGGTGTTCTTCCCGATGCTGTTCTGGCCCGGGATGATCGGCGAGTTCATGTTCTACCTTCCCGCCACCGTACTGGTGACGCTAATCGCCTCCCTGCTGATGGCCCTGATCTTCATCCCGGTGCTGGGAGGGCTGATCGGCGGACGCGGCGCCAGCCGGCCGGGCCAGGTGCAGCGGATCATGGCAGCCGAACGGGGCGATTTCGGGGAGGTGGATGGCTTCACGGCCCGTTATATCGGACTGCTGCGCTGGCTGGTCCAGCGACCGGGGCAAACGCTCGGCCTGGCGGTGATCATTACGCTGGCTCTCTACGCGGCCTACGGGGAATTCGGACGTGGCGTCGAATTCTTCCCGCAGGTGGAGCCTCGCTTCGCGGAGGTGCAGGTGCAGGCGCGCGGCGATCTCTCGATCTGGGAAGCGGACCGGCTCGTGCGGATGGTCGAGGCACGCCTGATGGGCGTGCCGGAGATCCGGACTGTCTATTCGCGCACCATCGGTGCCGCCCGAACGCGCCTGATGGCGGATTACGCAGAGGATGTGATCGGCGTGATCCAGATGGAATTGCTCGACTGGCGCATCCGGCCTCCTGCCGCCGAAATTCTCGAACGTCTGCGCGAGGATACGGCGGATCTCCCGGGCATCGTGCTCCAGTTTCGGGAACAGGAAGCCGGGCCGCAGCGAGGCAAGCCGATCGAGGTGGAGTTCGCGCACTCCGACCGGCAGACGCTGAACGAAGCCGTCCTGCACCTGCGCGAACTGATGGACCGCATTGGGGGCTTCGTGGATATCGAGGACGATCGCCCCGTGCCCGGAGTCGAACTGCGCGTTGAGGTGAACCACCGCGAAGCCGCCCGCTATGGTGCGGACGTGGCTCTGCTCGGCAATGCGGTCCAGATGGTCACGCAGGGAATCCGCCTTGGCGGGTATCGCCCCGACGACGTCGACGAAGAGGTGGATATCCGGATCCGGTTCCCCTTCGACGAGCGCAGCATCGGGCAGTTGGTGAACCTGCGCGTCCCGACAGCCTACGGGCTCGTGCCGATCGTGAATTTCGTGGAATTCCGGCCCGCTCCGGAGACCGGGATCATCACCCGGGTCGACGGCCGCAGGACCCTGACGGTATCGGCCGATGCGGCCACCGGATTGCTGGTCGACGACCAGGTCCGTCTTCTCGAGGCGG
>PWRV01000274.1 GCA_003563455.1 Thioalkalivibrio sp. | reverse complement strand
GGTCACGGCCGAACCGTCCGCACACGCGTATGGATGCGCGCGCTCGGGGATCCGGAGATTACCGCGTACGTGGAAACCGGGGAGCCGCTGGGCAAGGCCGGCGCCTATGCGATCCAGGGCCGGGCCGCCGCCTTCGTGCGCTGCATCGCGGGTTCCTACAGCAATGTCGTGGGCCTGCCGCTGTTCGAACTGGACGCGATGCTGCGCGCGCTGCCCGACCCGCCGGGTCGGGCCTGAGGCCGCCAGGCTTTCCGCGTGGCCCACTAGTCGATCCCGAGCTTCTTCAGGCGATAGCGGAGCTGCCGGAAGCTCAGGCCGAGCAGGCGGGCGGCGGCGGTCCGGTTGCCGCCGGTCTTCGCCAGCGCCGCTTCGAGCGCGGCCCGTTCCTGTTCGGCGAGCTGATCGTCCAGACCCACACTGTCGTTGACGGTCAGCCCCGCGTTGCGCTGGGCGGGCCCGCGCTCCGGGAATTCCAGCGCCCCGGCGTCGATCACCGGCCCGTCAACCATCACGGCGGCCCGCTCCAGGATGTTCTCGAGTTCGCGCACATTGCCCGGGAAGCGATAGCTCGCGAGGCGGTCCATCGCGGCGGACTCCAGCGACAGCGGCGGGAGCCCCCAGCGGTCCGCGATCTGGCGGAGGATGTGGGTCGCCAGGGAGCCGATATCTTCGGGGCGTTCCCTCAGCGGGGGCACCCGCAGCTCGACGACGTTCAGGCGGTAGTAAAGGTCCTGACGGAAATGCCCCGCGTCCACCTCGGCCGCGAGGTCCTTGTGGGTGGCCGAAAGGATGCGGACGTCGACGCTCTCCTCGCGTGCCGAACCCACCGGTTTGATCGCGCGTTCCTGCAGGGCCCGCAGCAGCTTGACCTGCAGCGCCAGCGGCAATTCGGCGATCTCGTCCAGGAACAGGGTGCCGCCGTGGGCCTCGCGGAACAGACCCTGCTTGTCACGAACCGCCCCGGTGAAGGCGCCCTTGCAGTGCCCGAAGAACTCGCTCTCCATCAGCTCTGACGGGATCGCACCGCAGTTCACCGGAACGAAGGGCTGGTCGCCCCGGGAGCCCAGCCGGTGAATCTCGCGTGCGACCAGCTCCTTGCCCGAGCCGGATTCGCCGAGGACCATCACTGGCGCCTGGCTGCGCGCAAGACGCCCGACCCGTGCGCGCAGCTGGTTCATGGCTTCGGAACGCCCGAGCAGTGGACCGGAGTCCGACTCCCCGGGGTTCGGCGACCGGTCGTTCAGGGCCGGTGCCGTTCCCAGTTTCAGCGCACTGTCGATCAGCCGGCGCAGCATCTCGAGGTTTACCGGCTTGGTCACGAAATCGAAGGCGCCGAGCTTCAACGCATTTACCGCGCTGTCGACGCTGCCGTGGGCGGTAATCACTGCAACCGGCAGATCGGGACAGTGCAGCTGAATGTGCTGCACGAGATCGAGTCCGTCGCCGTCGGGCATGCGCATGTCGGTCAGACACAGATCGAAGTTGCGTTTGCCGACCAGTTTCAGGGCCTCCCGCATGCTGGTGCTGCTGGTGGCCTCGATGCCCATGCGCTGCAGCGTGATCTCCAGCAGCGCGCAGATATCGGGCTCGTCATCGACGACCAGCACGTGCTTGATGCTCATCCGCCGCCCTCGGGGTGCGTTAGTGCTCGTGAACGTTGCTGCATTCGCATACATGAAGGGATTGCGCCTGGTTCGGACCGTCGGCGGGGCTACCGCCCGCGTTCATCCCGGGTTGTCGGCCAGGGTTGGCGGTTCCTTGAGGTCCAGCCCCGGGGGCGGCGAATCCGTGGGCGCGAAGAGGATCCGGAAGCATCCGCCGCCGGGCTGCTGGACGTACTCGAGCGCAGCGCCATTGTTTTCGCAGAGCAGACGGGAAATGTAAAGTCCGAGGCCGGTGCCGCCCGCCGACTTCGACGAGAACGGCTCGAACAGACCCTCGCGGTCCGCAGGCGGTATTCCGGGGCCGTCGTCGATCACGTCCAGGGTCACCGAGCGGCGGATCTGCCCGGCGCCGCCCCGCAGGATCACCGGGGGGCTCTCCGGCCGATCGTGGCCGCCGTGGAGCCGCGCGTTCATGCACAGGTTCCACAGGACCTGGTTGAGCTGGGAAGGGTCGAACAGCACCTCGGAGTCCTCGGGATGGATGCTGATGCGCAGCGAACTCCGGGGCACCTGCGCTGCGTTGCAGAACTCGTCGGCGAAGCGCTCGAGCCGCTCCTTCAGATTGAAGGTCTCCCGCTGGGAAGAGCCGCCCCGGGTCAGTCCGAGGACATTGCGGATCACCCCGTCGACCCGCTGACTCTGCTTCTGGATGATCTCGAGCAGGCGCTGATCGGGGGCGCCAAGATTCGGCGATTCCGCAAGCAGCTGGGCGCTGTGGCTGATCGCGCCCAGGGGATTGCGGATCTCGTGGGCAATGCTGGCAGTGAGCCGGCCGATAGCCTCGAGCTTCGCGGCCTGGGCCCGGCGCTTGCTCTCCGCGACGTCGTCGATCAGCAACAGCGCGCCCTGCTCCCCGAACATCCCCAGCGGCGCCAGGCGGACCTCGAGTTCGGTCTGCTCCTCGTCCCCGGGAATCACGTGGAGTTCCGCGCGGCCGCTGTTCTCCTGCCAGTGTTCGACGATCGTCCTGAGCCGGGGCGAGAGTTCGCCGATGGTCGACCCGCTTCGAGGCGGCAGCAGGCGACGGGCCGCCTCGTTGATGCTGAGTATTTGACCGTCCGGATCCAGCGCGATGACCCCGGCACCCATGCGGGCGATGATCTGGGCATTCAGTTCGGACATGCTGGCCAGGGCCATCTCCTGGTGCGCGACGCGAGCCTCGCTGCTGCCTGCCCGCTGGGCGAGCCGCGAAGTCAGCACCACCGCGATGAAGAGCGTCGCGCCCAGCAGGCCCGCCTGTGTCGGACCCGGCTCGAATGGCCAGGGCAACGCAGGCCCGATCAGCAGTTCGGTCACGAGGATCATCAGCGTCGCCAGTGCCGCGATGAACAGGCTGGTTCGGCCGCTGGTCATGGTGGCGGTTGCGGCGACTGCCGGGATCAGCAGCAGGCCAAGCCCGCTTTGCACGCCGCCGGCGGTGAGCAGGATCAGGCTGACCGCAAGGATGTCGAGCAGCGCGCCGCCGATGGCCTTGTACGGGAACAGGCCCCGGAATTCCTCGTCCGGATTGCGTGCCAGAACAACCATCACCAGCGCGAAGGCCAGGTAGGCCACGCTGATGAACAGGTACGGCACCGGCGCCGGGGGCACGAAGCCCGGGTCGCCGGGAGCGAGCGTGGCCAGCCAGATCAGGAAGAGGGTGACGAAGAGCCGGTATAGCGCGGTCAGCCAGAGTGAGCGCGAAATCTCGTCATGGGCGATCAAGGGGATCAGCCTTCGTTCTGGTCGCGCTTGTCCGCAAGGGCGTGGTCCCGGGAACAGTACATCCGGTTGCCCGAACGGTAGGCCTCGAACTGCGGCACGTGGATGCCGCAGTGCGCGCAGCGCACCACCGCGCCCTGCTGTTTCAGCCTCTCGGGCTTCTCGGGCCGCTTCCGTCCGGAGCTGCGAAGCAGCGTGCGGACAATCAGGAACACGCCCACGATCGCGGCAATCAGCAGCAGCATTCTCATGCCGGGATTCTAACATCAGGGGCCCTCGACGCGGTGCGCGTTGCGACGAACCGCCGCGGCCGCCGGAACCCGTGCCGGCGCCGATGATGGTTGTGGCTGGGCCGGTGGCTCGCTATGCTCAGCGCGCATGAACCTTCACGAATTCCAGGCCAAGGCCCTGTTCCGCTCATCGGGCATCGCGGTGCCGCCGGGCGAGCTGATCACCCGCGTCGAGGACGCCGGAGCGGCCTGGGCGCGGCTCGACTGCGAGACGGCGCTGATCAAGGCACAGGTGCACAGCGGCGGACGCGGCAAGGCGGGCGGCGTCGTCGCGGTCGGGAGCGCCCGGGAGGCCGAGGAGGCCGCCAGCCGTCTGCTCGGGTCACGGCTGATCACCGTACAGAGTGGCTCCGAGGGCTTGCCGGTCGACCAGCTCCTGATGGAGCCGGCAGCGTCGATCGAACGCGAATTCTACTTTGCGATGCTCGTGGACCGGGCCCGGGCATCGATCGCGATGGTGGTTTCCGCCGAGGGCGGCATGGACATCGAGACGCTGGCGCGCGAGCGCCCGCAGGCGGTCGTGACGCTGCCGATTCACCCGGCAACCGGGGTGATGCCCTTCCACGGCCGGCGGGTGGCGCGGGTGTTCGGCCTGCAGGGGGAACCGGCGCGAGCCGCGGGCCGGCTGGTCCAGGATGCGTACCGCCTGTTCGAGTCGTCCGACGCACAGTTGCTGGAGATCAACCCGCTGGTGCTGACAGCGGATCAGCAATTGGTGGCGCTCGACGCGAAGCTTGCGATCGACGACTCGGCGGCGTTCCGGCAGCGCGAGCTGTTCGGACTGCGCGACGCGCGTCAGCGGCACGAGGCGGAGGAACGTGCCCATGAATACGACCTCAATTACATCCGCCTGGACGGCGACATCGGCTGCATGGTCAACGGCGCCGGACTGGCGATGGCGACCATGGACCTGATCCAGCACCACGGCGGCCAGCCCGCCAATTTCCTGGACGTCGGCGGCGGCACCACCGTGGAACGCGTGGCCGCTGCCTTCAAGCTGATCCTCTCCGACAAGTCCGTGCGCGCGGTGCTGGTGAACATCTTCGGCGGGATCGTTCGCTGCGACCTGATCGCGGAGGGCATCATCGCCGCGATCCGCGAGGTGCAGGTCGAGGTGCCGGTTGTGGTGAGGCTCGAAGGCACGAATGCCGGGGCCGGTCGCGAGGCTCTCGCGCGCAGCGGGCTGGACATCGTGGCCGCCGCGGATCTCGACGAGGCGGCCCGCGCCGCGGTGGAGGCCGCCGCATGAGCATCCTGGTCGACAGCGAAACCCGGGTGATCTGCCAGGGCTTCACCGGAAAGCAGGGCACTTTCCACTCGGAGCAGGCCATCGCCTACGGCACGCGGATGGTCGGGGGCGTGACGCCGGGCAAGGGCGGGCAGCGGCATCTGGAGCTGCCGGTCTTCGATACCGTCGCCGACGCCGTCCGGGAGGCCGGCGCCCAGGCGACGATGATCTATGTGCCGGCCGCCTTTGCCGCAGACGCGATCTGCGAGGCCGCAGACGCGGGGATCGAACTCGTGGTCTGCATCACCGAGGGCATTCCGGTGCAGGACATGATCCGCGTGAAGCAGTATCTCGCCCAGCGCCCGACACGACTGATCGGTCCGAACTGTCCGGGAATCATCACGCCCGAGGCCTGCAAGGTCGGCATCATGCCGGGTTACATCCATCGCCGCGGCCGGGTGGGCATCGTGTCGCGGTCGGGCACCCTGACCTACGAGGCGGTGAAGCAGACCAGTGATCTCGGGCTGGGACAAAGCACCTGCATCGGGATCGGCGGCGATCCGATCCAGGGACTGGACTTCGTCGGCTGTCTCCGGCTGTTCGCCGAGGATCCCCAGACCGAGGGGGTGTTGCTGGTCGGCGAGATCGGCGGTGAGGCCGAGGAACAGGCCGCAGCCTTCATCCGCGAATCCTTCGACAAGCCAGTCGCGGCCTACATCGCCGGGGCCACCGCGCCGCCGGGGCGCCGAATGGGCCACGCGGGTGCGATCATCGCCGGGGGGCAGGGGACCGCCGCCCAGAAGATCGCCGCCCTGCGCGACGCGGGTGCGGAGATCGCGGCGAGTCCGGCCGAACTCGGTGCCGCAATGGCCCGGGCACTCGGCTGAAGCGCCCGCAAGCGGATCCGGGCGAATACCATGCCCTCCCGATCAAGTCTGCGCATGGCCCTGGTGCAGATGAATCCCGTGGTCGGAGACCTGCGCGAAAACGCCTCGCGCATGATCGAGGCCGCGGAGCGTGCCAGAGCCCTCGGTGCGGATGTCGCCGTCTTCCCCGAGCTCGTCGTCACCGGCTATCCGCCGGAAGACCTGCTCCTGCGGCCGCGCTTTCTCCAGGATACCGCGACGGCGGTCGAACGGATTGCGGCCGCGGCCCAGGGTATCGACCTGGTGATCGGCGCGCCGGTGGCTGCCGGCCCCGGGGTGATCAACGCGGCGCTGCTGCTGCGCGAAGGCCGGGTACAGGCGCAGTATGCGAAGCACCGGCTGCCAAACTACAGCGTCTTCGACGAGCGCCGGTACTTCGATTCCGGCACCGAGGCCGTAGTGCCGGAGATTGCGGGGCTGCGGGTGGCGCTGACCGTCTGCGAGGACATCTGGCGGCCAGAGCCGGCGGCGCTGGCCGCCGCGGCCGGTGCAGAACTCATTCTGAACCTGAACGCGTCGCCCTATCATCGGGGCAAGGCAACGGAACGCGAGGCGGTGGTTCGGGCACGTGTGCACGAGACGGGGTGCCCGGTGGTCTATGTGAACACGGTGGGTGGTCAGGACGAGCTGGTCTTCGACGGGCGCTCCTTCATGGTCGCGGCCGACGGGGCGGTGCAGCCGCTGCTGCCGGCCTGGGTCGACGGGCTTGCGGTGATCGAGATCGAGCGGACGGCGGACGCCGGGTTGCGGATGCGCGAGCAAGCGGTGGAACTCGTGCACCCGCATCCGGACTCGCTGGTCTGGGGGGATGACGAGGATGGCGCCGCGGCGGAGCCCGCCGTGGCCGACCCGGAGGCCCTGGACCTGTATCGTGCGATCATGGTGGGTATACGCGACTATGTGCGGAAGAACGGCTTTTCCGGCGTGCTGCTCGGCCTCTCCGGCGGGATCGACTCTTGCCTGACCGCAGCCCTTGCCGTGGATGCGCTCGGTCCCGACGCCGTCGAGGCGGTGATGATGCCGTACCGGTACACCGCCTCGATGAGCGTGGACGACGCCCGTCAGACGGCGGCCTGGCTTGCCATCGACTACCGCGAACTCGCGATTGAACCGATGGTCGAGGCATTCCGCGCAGGCCTGGTGGAATCCTTCCCGGACCAGAGCCAGAATCCCGGAGACGTCACCGAGCAGAACCTGCAGTCGCGTTGCCGCGGGGTGGTGCTGATGGCCCTGTCCAACCGCACCGGCAAACTGCTGCTCGCAACCGGCAACAAGAGCGAGATGGCGGTGGGCTACGCAACGCTGTATGGCGACATGGCCGGCGGGTTTGCGCCGCTGCGCGATGTGAGCAAACAGTGGGTCTATCGACTGGCGCGCATGCGCAACGGGGTCGGCCGGGTGATCCCGGAGCGGGTGATCACCCGCCCGCCGAGCGCGGAACTGGCACCGGACCAGCAGGATGTCGACAACCTGCCGCCCTACCCGGTGCTGGACGAGATCCTCGAGGCCTTCGTCGAACAGGAGTCCTCGGTGGACGAGATCGTCGCGCGCGGTTTCGACCGGGAGACCGTGGAGCGGATCGTGCGCATGGTCTTCCGCGCTGAGTTCAAGCGGCGTCAGGCGGCTCCCGGCGTGCGTGTATCCGCGCGCGCCTTCGGGCGCGACCGGCGCTATCCCATTACATCCGGATACCGCGAGTTCCGGAGGGGCGAGGAGCCCCGTTCCCAGGAGGAGTCATGAAGAAGATCGAAGCAATCATCAAGCCGTTCAAGCTCGAGGACGTCCGCGAGGCGCTGACCGAGGCCGGTGTGAGCGGGATGACCGCGACCGAAGTGAAGGGGTTCGGGCGGCAGAAGGGACACACCGAGCTCTACCGCGGCGCGGAGTACGTAGTGGACTTCCTGCCCAAGGTGAAGCTGGAACTGGTCGTGGACGACGGCCAGCTGGACCAGTGCATCGACGCGATCGTGAACGCGGCGAACACCGGCAAGATCGGTGACGGGAAGATTTTCGTCACTCCGGTCGAACGCGCCGTGCGCATCCGCACTCGCGAGGAGGGCCCCGAGGCGCTCTAGGAAAGCCATCCTGGCTTTCTCGGTGCGCCCGGCCGGTCCGCTTCAGTTGGCGAAGAAGGGAAGGCGCTCGAACCAGCCACGCAAGCCGCCGGCCTGTTCTCCGATCACCACGGGCTGCCCGGCCAGAACCGCCTCCGCCTGTTCGGGGTAGTTGAGTTCCAGCACGGCCATGGTGTTTTCGGCGTGATCGTCGAGGTCGAGTGCGCGGTAGCTCCGGTAGAGAATGGCCAGCGCCTGCGGCATCACCGCGGCACCCGGATAGCGCTCCACCACGAAACGCGCGCGTTGAACGGCCGCGACCCAGGCCCGGCGCTCGATGTAGAACTGGGCCACCCGCAACTCGTGGGCAGCCAGCGCGTTGCGGATGAACACCATCCGCTGCCGGGCGTCCGGCGCGTACCGGCTGTCCGGGTATTCGCTGACCAGCCGGCCGAAGTCCTGAAAAGCTTGTTCCAGCGGTTTCGTGTCCATCTCCGCCGGATCCATCGGGAAGATCCGGCTCAGGAAGCCCTGGTCGGGATCGAAATTGATCAGACCGCGTAAATAATAGGCGTAGTCGAGGCTCGGGT
>PWRV01000038.1 GCA_003563455.1 Thioalkalivibrio sp. | reverse complement strand
TCCGGCGTGGGCCGCCACGCGCGGGGCCAACGCAGCGCGGCCAGCGCGATCAGCAGGGCCGCCCCGAGCGGTACGAGCGCGCCCAACTGCTCGGATGCGGTTGCAGCCGCAGCCACCATCGGCGTGTCGCGAAAGCTGAGCCAGGGCAATACCAGCACGCCGACAAGCAGCAGAACCCACGGGATTTCCGGGCGGCCTCTGGCCACGGGCGCCGATCCCGGTTCCGGCACCGGCGTGCGCCGGGTCAGCCAGAGGAGGCGCAGCATCAGCAGCGCACTGGCCACGCTGGTCAGGTACAGCAGCGCACCGATCGCAACCCCGGCCTGCGCCGCGTCCGCCGCGCGGTCCAGCGCCGCCTTCGCGAGCACGCCGCTGGTCCCCGGTGCGGCTGCCAGCGCCAGCGCCGGCAGCCACAGGCCGATCCACACCCAGCGCCGCCGCCGACCCGCAACCGCACCCAGCAGCCCGACCCCGAGGAACAGGGCCGCCTTCGCGAGGCCGTGGTGCATCACGAACACCGCAATGGCCGCGACCGCGGCCGCAGTGGCCGCACCCGCCGGCAACGCGAGTCCGGCCAGCACCGTGACCAACCCCATCTGACTGACGCTGGACCAGCCGAGCAGCACCTTGGGTTCGTCGGTGGCCAGCCCGCGCAGCACCGCGTAGAGCGCCCCGGCCAGCCCCAGGCCGACCAGCAGCGGCGCGACGGCGGGGGCGAAGGCGTCGCCCGCCGGTGCCACCAGGCGCAGCCACCCGAGAATTCCGGCCTTGATCATCACGCCGCTCAGCACCGCGCTCGCCGGGACCGGCGCCACCGGGTGCGCGCGCGGCAGCCAACTGTGCAGGCCCAATGCCCCCAGCTTCAGCCCGAAGGCCAGTGCCAGCAGTGCAAGGATCGGTCCGGACACCGCGGCGGTCACGGCGTCGAAGCGCGTCTCTCCCGCCGACGCCGCGACCAGCGCGGCGACGGCGACGAACAGCGCGACCTCGGCCAGCAGCATCATCGCCAGATACAGCCGGGCCGCCGCTAGCGCCTGCGCGGTGCGTTCGAACACGACCAGGCCAAGCGCGGCGAAGGTCATCAGCGCGATCCCGGCGTACAGTGCGATCAGGTCCTGCGCGAGGATCAGCGCGAGGTTTCCGGCCAGCGCCAGCAGCCACAGCGCCGCGAACGCCGGGGAGGCTGCCTGTTCCGGGCGCAGCCGCGCCGCCACCCAGCCGGACAGCGCCCAGACGAGTGCGGCCGGGAGCAGAAAGGCACGCGCGGTCGCGTCCAGGCCGAAGGACAGGCCGGGCGTCAGCACCGGCACGTCGAGGACGGGCTGTCCCGGCACCAGCAGTGCCAACAACAGCGCCGGGGCCGCCGCCACCGGCAGCAGCAGCGCCCGGCCGGACCCGCGAAACAGCGGCAGCAGGGCCAGGAGCAGCCACGGCAGCAGCAGCGAGGCCGCCAGCAGCGCGACGTCGAGCCCGGCGGCGGACCCGGCGTTCATCCCGGCGCCCCCGGACCCGCGTCCAGCAGAACCCCGAGCACCGGCGCCGCCAGGCCCAGCGCGGCCGCGCTCAGCGCCAGCGAGAGCGCGGCCAGGCCCAGTGCGGCCGACAGGGTCGCGGGATCGATCCCGGCCTCGCGCCCGGGCCGCACGGCTGCCTGCAGCGCGCGCCACAGGTACGCGGCGGTGAACCCCGTGCCCACCATCAGGATCGCCAGCCAGAAATAGCCCCCGGTGGCCAGCGCGGCCTGAGCCAGCCACCACTTGCCGAGGAAGCCGCCGGTGGGTGGCAACCCGACCAGGCTTGCGCTGGCGATGGCAAAGGCCACCCAGGCCAGCGTCGCCCCCCGCTGATCACCGCCGAGGGCCTCGAGCCGATCGATTCCGTGGCGCAGCACAATGGCCCCGGCCGCGAGAAACAGCGCCGCCTTGGCCAGGCCATGGGCCAGCACCAGCGTCACCGCCCCGGTCCAGGCCGGGTGCGCGGCCCCCGCCGCCGCCAGCGGAAAGACCAGCAGCCCGTAGCCGAACTGTGACACCGTGGAATAGGCGATCAACATTTTCAGGCGCCGCTGCAACAGGGCCAGCAACCCGCCCCAGAGCACCGCCGCGGCACCGAGCAGCCCGAGCAGTGTGGCCACCCCGGTCCCCAGCAGCGGCGCGAACGGCCCGAACCACAACCGCACCAGCAGGTAGTAGCCCGCCGCGATCACCACCGCCGAGAGCACCGCGCTGACGGCCGGCGGGGCGCGCCCGTGGGCCGCGGGCAGCCAGAAGTGCAGCGGGAAGACCGCTGCCTTCAGCAGCAGGCCCAGGGTCATCAGCGCGGCCGCCACCGCTGTGACCCCGTCGCGCTCCACGCCGTCGGTGAGCAGCGCGAGGTCGAGCGCTGCGTAACGCCCGTAAAGCAATGCCACCCCGAACAGGTAGATGGTCGATCCGAGCAGTGTCGCGAGCAAATAGCGCCAGGCCGCCGCCTGCGCGGAGCCACCGGCCAGCCCGATCAGCCCAACCGAGGCGATCGACACCAACTCCAGCGCGACATACACGTTGAACAGATCGGCGGCCAGAAACAGCGCGTTCAGCCCGCCCCACAGGAACAGCCACAGCGGCCAGAAGAACCGCGGATCACGCACCGTTGCGAGCGGCGCCGGACGCGAGGCGTGGAAGACGGCACCCGCCAGTCCGACCGCGGCGGTCAGCAGCAGCAGGGCGGCGGACAGCCCGTCCACGTTCCAGCCGATCCCCAGCGGTGCCGTCCAGCCCCCGATGTCGTGGCGCCACGCACCCTGCTGCAGCACGACGCCCACCACCCAAACGGCCGCGGCCAGCAGCACGCCGCTCGCGCCCAGCGTGACCGGAACGCTCCAGCGCGGCCGGATGAAGACGGTGATGGCCGCCGCAAGCGGCAGGCTGAAGAGGATGACCGGGCCCGCGGTCTCCGGAATCACTCCACGTCCCCGCGCGTATCCGCTGCGGCGCCGACGTCCTCTTCGCGCATTCGCCCGGCAATGCGGACCACCAGTGCCAAGGCCACTGCCGTGGTGCTCACGGTGATCACGATCCCGGTCAGCACGATCGCATGGGGTACGTTGTCCAGCGGCTCGGCGAGGCGCGCCATCACCACGAAGAGCAGAAAGACCGACGTGGTGAGGATGTTCAGGGACAGCAGCCGCCGCAGCAGATTCCGGGCAGTGAAGAGGCCGTGCAGCCCGAGCACGAAGAGCACGCCCGTCAGGCTGAGATAGACCATCACCGCCCTTTCCCCCGATAGCCGTGTTCGCAGGGCTCGCCGCGCAGGTACAGCGCAAACAGCAGCAGCGCAATGGACAGCCCCGCGGCCACCTCCAGCAGCAGGATCAGCGGCCCCGCGGTCCCCGGCGGGTACTCGAAGAAGGCCTGTCCGGCGAGCGTGCCGGCGATTCCGGCGGCCAGCAGCATCACCAGCCCCAACGACAGGATCCACCGCCAGGGACCGCGCTCGCTGCTGCGGATCCAGGGCCGCGCGCCGGCGAGCAGCATCAGAATCGCCCCGGCCCCGAGCACCGCGCCCGCCGGAAAGGCGCCGCCCGGGGCATGGCTGCCACGCCATAGCAGGTAGGCCGCGACCAGCACGAAGACCGGGAACAGCAGGCGCCCGAGCGCCGGCAGCGCCGGAGACGGCATCGCCGGGATCAGCGGCGACGGCGCGCGTCCCAGCGACCAGATCGTTATCGCCGCGAGCAGGAGCACGCCGATCTCCAGCAGCGTGTCCAGCGCCCGGAAATTCAGCAGTACCGCAGTAACCGGGTGCTCGACACCCGATACGCCGAGCGCCGCGCGGACCTCGTTCCCCAGGCCGGGGGCCGGGAGTTTCCACGCCGCCAGGGTCAGGGCGCCGAGGAGCGCACCGCCCGCCGGTATCCAGAACCCCCAGGCCGCGCCGGGTTCGTACAGCAGCCTGCGGCGTCTTTCGCGGCTCGCGAGCCGGTCCAGCGCCGAAAGCAGCAGCGCCCCGGTGGCCCCGGCGCCGATTGCCGCCTCGGCGAGCGCAATGTCCGGCGCCTCGAGGCGCACCCAGGCCAGTGCCATCAGCAGCCCGAACACGATGAAGCTCACCACTGCGTGAAAGAGGTCCGCCGCTCGCGTCGCCTGCCATGCCAGCCAGGTCAGCGCAAGCGCGAGCAGCACATCGAAGATCACGCCGGCCACCCCCATCAGGTGCCCCAGGGCCGCAGACCGCGCGCCAGCGCGGTGCGAGCGATCAGGCCGGCGGCGGTGGCCGATGCGATCAGCATCAGCACCCAGATCAGCACCAGCTTCAGCAGCAGGGTCAGGCTGCCCGACTGCACGCCGAGACCGATGCAGACCAGACCGAGGCCCACATTGTCCGACTTGGCGAGTGCGTGCAGGCGGGGGTAGACGTCGGGGAAGCGCAGCAGCCCGAGGGTGCCCAACAGCAGGAACGGGATACCGGCGAGGACCAGCAGGCCGCCGATCCACTGCGCCGCGGTCATGGCTTCCCTTCCCCCTCGTCGTCCAGGCACTCCGGGGCCGCCCGGCTGCGGGTCATCGCGGACCAGGCCCGGCTGACGAAGGTCACCGAGGCCAGCGCCGCAAGCAGCGCAAAAATCAACGCGACGTCGATCAGTGTCAGGTTGTCGGTGCCAAAGGCCATCAGCAGTACGATCACCACCGCCGAGGTCGCGAACATCTCCGCCGCGAGCATCCGGTCGGCCGCGGTCGGTCCGCGCAGGATGCGCACCATGCCGACCACGATGTTGATCAGCAGCAACACGGCCACTGCGGGATACAGTTCAGTCATCTTTCTCCCCCACCGGTCGGAACAGGCCGCCGACCACGGCTTCGAGCCGTTCGAGCCCGGCCATTCTGCGCACGGGATCCCCGAGGATGTGCACGGTCATGCCCCTGTCGGTGATGCGCACACACAGGGTGCCAGGCATCAGGTTGATCAGGTTGGCGAGGAACACGCGCGCCTGCTCGCCCTCCACATGCCAGATAAAGTCGATCACCGCCGGGTCCAGCGGCCGGCTCGGCTGCACCGCGCGCCAGGCCACATCCGCCGCGCTGCGCAGGGACAGCGACACGAACACCGGCACGAACACGAGCACCCCGCGCAGCCGCCAGCGCCAGCGCTCGGTGGTCGGAAACGGGTTGAACAGTGCGGCGATCAGCACCGCGGGCAGGCCCCACAACCATCCCCCCTCACCACCGGTGATGATCCACCAGATCCCCGCGTAACCCAGGATGCGCAGCGGCAGCCCGACTCCGGTCCGCTGCATGCCGAGCCAGCGCACCGCAGCGCCTGTCCAGGGCTGTACCTTCTGGCGCCAGGATGCCTTCATCCGATTCCCCGCTGACAGACCCGCGTCGATCGCGCGATGTGGCGCGCGGCCACCCGACAAGACGAAACGGCGAGCCACGAAAAGCACGGACAGACTCGGCAAGGAGGTTATTTCCGTTTCATTTTCCGCGATTTCGGCATCCTTCCGTGGCTGCACTTTCACGTCAACCGCCGCTTGGCTGCCACTGTACTCGAAGCGCGGTTTCCGGCGCATCGCCGCTACCGAAGGACCGCTGCACAACAACCGGGCGGATGCGTATGATCATGAACCAAGCCCGGAACCCGCCAGAGGGACACGTGAGCGATTCCAACGACAAAACCCGCTGGCACGCACTGGACGCCAACAAGGTACTCCAACGCCTGAAAAGCGACACCAGCGGGCTGGACCGTGACGCGGCGCGGGAACGCCTCGAACGGCAGGGTCCCAACCGCCTGCCGGACCCGGAACGTACGGGGCCATGGAAGCGCTTCCTGCTGCAGTTCCACAACGTGCTGATCTACATCCTGATTGTCGCCGGCATCGGTACCGCGGTGCTCGGGCACTGGATCGACACCTGGGTGATCTTCGGTGTGGTCCTGATCAACGCGGTGATCGGCTACATCCAGGAGGGCAAGGCCGAGAAGGCGCTGGACGCGATCCGCAAGATGCTCTCGCCGAAGGCGCTGGTGGTCCGCGACGGCCAGCGGCGAACGATCCCGGCCGAGGACCTGGTGCCCGGCGACGTGGTGATCCTGCAGGCCGGCGACAAGGTGCCGGCCGACCTGCGCCTGTTCAAGGCCCACAACCTGCGCATCGACGAGGCCGTGCTCACTGGCGAATCGGTCGCGGTGGACAAGCACACCGAACCCGACGCGGAAGACGCGAGCCTGGGGGACCGCGCGTCGATGGCCTTCTCCGGCACCCTGGTCGCCTACGGCCAGGGGCGCGGGGTGGTGGTCGGCACCGGCGCGGAAACGGAGATCGGCCGGATTTCAACGATGCTCGGCGAGGTCGAGTCCCTGACAACGCCGCTGCTGGCACAGATCGGCCAGTTCGGCCGCTGGCTGTCGGTGGCGATCGTGGTGCTGGCCGGCTTCACCTTCGTGTTCGGGTACTGGGTGCGCGACTACGCACTGGTCGAGACCTTCCTCGCCGCGGTCAGTCTCGCGGTCGCGGCGATCCCCGAGGGCCTGCCGGCGATCATGACCATCACGCTGGCGATCGGCGTGCAGCGCATGGCCGGTCGCAATGCGATCATCCGCCGGCTGCCCGCGGTCGAAACGCTGGGCTCGGTCACCACCATCTGCTCCGACAAGACCGGCACCCTGACCCGCAACGAGATGACGGTCAAGAGCCTCGTCACCGCCGAACGCGAGTTCGAAGTGAGCGGAGTCGGCTACGCACCGGAGGGCCGTTTCTCGACCGATGGCGAAGACATCGAGATCGACGACCACCCGGTACTGGCCGAGGCGTTGCGCGGGATCCTGCTGTGCAACGATGCCGAGGTCTATCGCTCCGACGAGCGCTGGGTGATGGAGGGCGATCCGACCGAGGGCGCGCTGGTCACCGCAGCGGTGAAGGCGGGTCTGGACCACAAGGCGCTGAACCGGCGCCTGTCGCGAATCGACGTGATCCCCTTCGAGTCCAGCTACAAGTTCATGGCCACCCTGCACCAAGAGGACGACGCCGACGCCGGCGTGATCTACCTCAAGGGGGCGCCGGAGCGGGTGCTGGCGGTCTGCGACAGGGAACGCACCCCGGACGGCGATCGGCCGCTGGAGCGCGACCGCTGGGAGGACTGGATGGAGCGGATCGCGGCCCGCGGCCAGCGCCTGCTGGCGGTGGCCGCGAAGGAGGCCGGCGCGGACAAGTCCGAGCTGGAGTTTCCCGACATCGAGGACGGCGGGCTCACCCTGCTGGCCGTGTGCGGAATCATCGACCCGCCTCGCGACGAAGCGATCAAGGCGGTCGCCGAGGGTCAGCGGGCAGGAATCCGCGTGAAGATGATCACCGGCGACCACGGCGTTACCGCGCGGGCGATCGCCGACGACCTCGGCATCAACACCGCAAGCGGCGTCGTGACCGGGCAGGAGCTCGAGGAGATCACGGACGCGGAGCTGCGACGCCGGGTGCACGACGCCGACGTGTTCGCGCGCACGACGCCCGAACACAAGCTGCGGCTGGTGAAGGCGATCCAGGCCGACCGGCACGTGGTCGCGATGACCGGCGACGGCGTGAACGACGCCCCGGCACTGAAACGCGCCGACGTCGGCGTGGCGATGGGCATCAAGGGCACGGAGGCCTCGCGGGAGGCCTCGGAGATGGTGCTCGCGGACGACAACTTCGCCTCCATCGCGGCCGCGGTGGAGGAAGGCCGGACGGTCTACGACAACCTGAAAAAGGCGATCCTCTTCCTGCTGCCGACGAACGGGGGCCAGGCCTTCACCATCGTCGCCGCGATCCTGCTCGGGCTGACGCTGCCGCTGACCCCGGTGCAGGTGCTGTGGGTGAACATGGTCACGGCGGTGACGCTGGCGCTGGCGCTGGCGTTCGAGCCCACCGAGCCGGGCGTGATGCGCCGTCCGCCGCGACCGCCCGGCACGCCGATCCTGTCAGGCTTCCTGCTGTGGCGCATCGGTTTCGTGTCGCTGCTGCTGGTGGTCGGTACCTTCGGGCATTTCACCTGGATGCTGGCGCAAACGGACAACCTCGAGCTCGCGCGCACGGTGGCGATCAACACGCTGGTGGTGGGCCAGGTCTTCTACCTGTTCAACAGCCGCTACATCGTGCAGTCGGCGCTGAACTGGGAGGGCTTCTTCGGCAGTCGCGCGGTGCTGATCGCCATCGGCATCCTGGTGGTGCTCCAGGGGTTGTTCACCTACGCGCCGCCGGTGCAGTTCCTGTTCGGCACCACCGCGATCGGCCTGGAGGAATGGGGCCGCATCCTGGTGTTCGGCGTCGCGCTGCTGCTGCTGGTGGAACTGGAGAAAACCGTGCTGCGCCGCAAGGGACTGGCACGCAACGGGTGAAAACATGCCGGCCTCCGCCCGCTGCGAGCGTGGAAATTTAGCCACGGATGAACACGGAAAAAGGTCAATTGATTGATCGATATACGGATTTCGGTTTTCGTCCGCGTCTTTCCGTGTCCATCCGTGGCTCGCTTTCGTTTGTCGGGGTCGCCCGTCAGAGGTCGC
>PWRV01000186.1 GCA_003563455.1 Thioalkalivibrio sp. | reverse complement strand
GTACTGGTGGAGGAATACGGCCTGCGCGCGATCTACAGTCGCCCGCTCTATCGCGACTGGATCATCGGGGAGCTGATCGGCGGGTATTTCTGGCCGCGCGGCGAGGAGGATCCCGAGCGCTACGAGACCCTGGCGGCAGGGCTCGGCCTCGAATTCCGCTTTTGAAGGGGCGTGAGAACGTTCACGGACGGGGAAAGATCTGTAAATCTCTTTCCCCTGAAAAATCCAGGACCTGGGACCAGGATGGCTTTATTCAGCGCTTCCCTGACGGCGTCCGGCGCAGAGATCCAGCCCTCCGATGACGTCGCGCAGGTCCTCCAGATCGAGCGGCTTGCGCAGCACCGCGGGATTACCGGGCAGATGCGTGCCGGGAAACACCACCGGGGCCTGCCCCGTCATCAGAATCAGCGGCAATGCCGGGTAGCGCTCATGCAGGATCCGGCAGAGCTCCGCACCATCCAGCACCGGCATCGACACATCCGACAGCACCAGGTCGAAGTCGGGCTCCCGTCGCAGACGTTCCAGGCAGGCAAGGCCGTGCTCCACTGCCACGACGGTCGCGCCATCCATCTCCAGCAGACGCCGTACCGAATCCCGGCTACGCGGGTCATCGTCAACCACCAGCACCCGCAGTGTTTCCGGCACCCGCCCGTCGATTCCGCGCCCCGGGGGCTGGCTGCAGGCGAGGGACTCGCTCCAGCGGGGCAGCAACAACCGGAACTCGGAACCCTCCCCCACGCGCGAGTCGACCTCCAGCCGGGCTCCGGAGCGCAGCACGAACTCATGCACCATGAACAGGCCCAGACCGTGGCCGCGTTGTTGCGCCTTGGTCGAAAACAGCGGTTCGAACAGCCGTTCGAGGACCCCGGCATCCATGCCGCAACCCGAGTCGGCCACGCGCAGTTGAACGAGATCCTCGCTACCGGCATCACCCAGGGTCACGGCTGCCGGGCCCGGACGGGGCACCCGGGACCCACTGATATGCAGCCGCCCTCCGTCCGGCATTGCATCGCGGGCGTTGAGCGCCAGGTTCAGCAACGCCGCCTGCAGGAAGCCGCCGGTGCTGCGGGCCGCCAACTGCGGTTCCAGCGTGACATCGAGCTTGATGCCGGCAGGCAGGATGTGCTTCAAAATGCGCACCAGCTCGGCGATCGCAGCCTCCACATCCACCCGCTCGGAGGCAAATTTCCCGGCTCGGCTCAGCGACAGCATGCCTGAGGTGACCACCTTCGCCTGCCCGATCGCGCTGTGGGTTTCGTCCAGCACCTGCGCGATCTCGGGATCCGCCCCGGGGCCGGTCACGGTGCCGTGCAGGTAGTACAGGTTCGCGTCGATCACGCCGAGCAGGTTGTTGAAGTCGTGGGCCCCCCCGCTGGCGAGGTGCCCGATCATCTCGCGCTGTCTCGCCGCCATCATCTCTGCGTAGGCGCGATCGCGTTCGATCGTGCTGATCATCAGGCTGCCAAAGACCTGCAGGAAGCGAACCTCGGCAGAGGACCAGTCGCGTTCGTTCCTGACCGCGTCGAAGCCCACGAAACCGTTCAGTGCATCACCCTCCATCACGGGGACCAGGAGCATCGACTGGATGCCCTGGGCTTCGAGAAAAGCCCGCTCCGGATGGTCCGGGGAGAGTTCGGAGACACTTGGGATCACCACCGGAGCGCCGGCATTGAGCATCCGGGCGCATTCAGGCACGAGATCCCAGGAAATGTCACCGAGCAATTCGATCACCGGATGGATTCCGGGAGCCGTCCACTCGTGCGTGTTGCTGAAACTCCTGCGTCTGCTGTCCGCGTTGAAGAGGTAGGCCCGGTCGGTTCCGGTCAGCCCGCCCATGCGAGCCAGGGCCTCGTTGATCAGGTCGTCCATCCCCCGCCCCGGCCGCTGGAGGAACATCGCCGAGAGTTCCAGCAGCCCGCGTTCCAGCCGTTCCCGCTGCCGCAGGTCCTCCTGGTCATTAATGTGCTCGGTGAGATCGAGGGTCGTCCCCGAGATGCTCAGCGACCGACCGCGCTCGTCAAATCGCACCCGGCCCCGCTCACGCACGAACCGCTGCACGCCGTCCCGGGCCAGCACCCGATGTTCGATCGAGTAAACGCCGTCGGGGCGCAGGCGTGCGGATTCCAGTTCCTGCCGCACCGCGGCACGGTCCTCCGGATGCACGAGGGAGAGGAACAGTGCCAGCGTCGGTTGCACGGAGCCGGGCGTGATACCGAGGATACGGAAGGTCTCGTCACTCCAGAAGAGCTCGCCGGTGGCGTCGTCCAGACTCCAGCTGCCGAGCTGGGCGATCGCCTGCGCCTCGCGCAGCTCGGCTTCGCTGCGGGCAAGCTGGTCGACGATCGGATCCAGCGGCGTCGCGGTCATGGGACGTCCCGGACCGCCTGTTGCCGGGCTGCCCGCCACGATCCCCGGGGCTGATCGCCGGGATTCGCAGCGCGCCCGGTCATGACCGACCTGCGGTCGATACGCCTCTTAGATGGATGCGGTAGCCGACACCCCGAACCGGCAGGATCGCCAGATCGTCGACACCGGACTCGCGCAGTTTGCGACGGATGTTGGCCACGTGCACGTCCACGCTACGGTCCTCAGCCGGCTTCACCTCGCGGCTGCAAAGGGCCTCGCGGGTCACCGTCCGCCCCGGAGTCTGCATCAGGAGCAGCAGGATGCGTGCCTGCGTTTCCGTGAAACGGACTCGCAACGCGTCTCCGGCTTCGCGTGCAAGGGTCATGTCGTCGTGCTCGAGCACGTAAGGTCCGACCCGGGCCCGGGTGCGCGGCGGCGTGCTCACGGAGTGACGTCGCAGCACGGCCCGAACGCGGGCGAGCAGTTCTTCCGGATCGAATGGCTTGGTCACGTAGTCGTCGGCTCCGGCATCAAGCCCCGTGATCCGGTCCTGCAGGTCGACGCGCCCGGTCACGATGATCACGGCCGCACCGGTCGATCGCAACAGCTCGCGCGCGAGATCCAACCCGTCTTCGGACCCCAGGTTCAGGTCCAGCAGCACGAGATCGACCGGGTTCTCGCGGCAAGCCCGACGCAGCGCGGAACCGCTGGAGACGCGGGTCACCAGGTGACCTTCGCGGCGCAGGTAGCGTTGCAGTGCGCGGCCCATGCGGGCGTCGTCCTCCACCACCACGACGCGTGCGGGAGTTACAAGGGAGTCCATGCTGTCGGCTGCCGGTTTCGCTTCAGTCTTCCAGGATGTAGACCGTGCCGCAGTAGGGGCAGCGCATCTGCCCGTCGGGGGACTCGTCGATCGGCAGGTAGACGCGCGGGTGTGAGGCCCACAGAGCGGTGTGCGGCGTCGGGCAGTTCAGGGGGAGCTGGCTACGGTGCACGGTGACCGTGGTCTCTGCATTGGCCGGCTTGAACCGCTCCTGCTGTTCGGCGGTGCGTGGGTTCGGCATCGTGTGCCCTCTCCTTTCTGTTTCTGTTTCTGTTGTTGGTGGAGTCCGGGTCTCAGACGTAGGTCAGCCAGGCCTCGTGCTTCGGATGCCTGCCCTTGACCACGTCGAAGTACAGCGACTGCAGACGCTGGGTAATCGGGCCTCGCGTTCCCTCGCCGATCGGCCGACCATCCACCTCGCGGATCGGCGTGACCTCGGCGGCGGTCCCGGTGAAGAACGCCTCGTCGGCAATGTACACCTCGTCGCGGGTGATCCGCTTCTCGACCACGCGCAGACCCTCTTCCTCAGCGAGTGCAAGGATGGTCCGGCGCGTGATGCCATCGAGGGCCGAGGTCAGATCCGGCGTGTGCAGCACCCCGTCGTGAACCAGGAAGATGTTCTCGCCGCTGCCTTCGGCAACATAGCCTTCGGTGTCGAGCAGCATCGCCTCGTCGTAACCGCAGGAGACCGCCTCCTGCAACGCCAGCATGGAATTCATATAGTTGCCGTTGGCCTTCGCCTTGCACATCGTCACGTTCACGTGGTGGCGGTTGTAGGAAGAGGTCCGCACGCGAATACCGCGGGTCATGTTCTCCTCGCCGAGGTAGCTGCCCCAGGTCCAGGCCGCGACGATCACGTGGACCTCGAGGTTGTCGGCCCTCAGCCCCATGCCCTCCGCTCCATAGAAACACATCGGCCGGATGTAGGCGGTCTTGAGCCCGTTCTCCCGCACCGCGGCGACCTGTGCCGCGCTGAGTTCGTCGGCGGCATAGGGTATGCGCATCCCGAGGATCCGTGCCGAATTGAACAGCCGCCGGGTGTGCTCCTCGAGCCGGAAGATCGCGGTACCCCCCTCGGTCTCGTAGGCACGCACGCCCTCGAACACGCCCATCCCGTAGTGCAGCGTGTGCGTCAGGACGTGGGTGCGGGCATCGCGCCAGGGCACCATCTTGCCGTCCATCCAGATCACTCCGTCGCGATCCGCCATCGACATCTTCGGTTTCTCCTCAGTCAGTCTTCCCGGGCAACGCGGCATCGGACCCGACATCCCCGAACAGTTCATCCCAGGTGTCCATCCCCTGCTCCCGCAGCGCCCGCAGATCCGCCGGAGGATCGGTCACCCGGGTGCTCTCGCCCGCCAGCGTCAGGCGATGGATCCGGTTGCGCATGTCGCGGTAGGCATCGGCGAGGGCGGTCCCCATGGCCTCGGTGATCACGCCCGACCTTCCGAGCACCTCGAGCGTTCTCACCTTGTCCGGCCAGTCGCACACTTCCGGATGATCGCGCGCACTGGACAAAACCCAGTATTGAACCATGAACTCGATGTCGGTAATACCACCGCGGTCGCGTTTCAGGTCGAACACCTCGGGATCGCGCGATGCGTGTTCCGCCAGCATCCGGGCGCGCATCTTTACCACCTCGGTGCGCAGCGCATCAGGATCCCGCGGTCGCCCGAGAATCCACCGGCGGAGCTCGGCGAAGCGCTCGCCCAGCTCGACATCCCCGGCAACGAACCGGGCACGCACCAGCGCCTGGTGCTCCCAGGTCCAGGCCGATCCCTCTTGGTAGCGCTTGAAGGCGTCCAGGCTGCTGACCAGAAGACCCGAAAGACCGCTGGGTCGCAGTCGGGTGTCCACCTCGTAGAGGCGACCGGCGGGTGTGAAGGCCCCAAGCAGATGAACCACGCGCTGCGCCACGCGGCCGAAGAACTCGGAGTTCTCGATTATCCGCGGGCCACTGGTGCGTGCCGGTTCCCCCTCGCTGTCGTGCAGAAACACCACGTCGAGGTCCGAACCATAGCCCAGTTCCAGACCACCGAGCTTCCCGTAGCCGATGATCGCGAAACGCGCCCGGCGCCGTGACCCGTCCGGTCCGCACCATGGCTCGCCGTGGCGCTCCACCATCAGGTTCCAGGAAAGTTCCAGCACCTGCTCCAGCAGCACCTCGGCCAGCCAGGTCAGGTGATCGGACACCCGCATCAGCGGCAGGTATCCCATGATGTCGGCCGCTGCCACGCGCAGCGTCTGAACCTGCTTGTACTGTCTGAGACGGTCCAGCACCTGCTCCTGGTCCTCCACCGGAACCTGCGCGAGTTCCTGGTCCAGCGCCTCCTTCAGCCCCTCGCGCCCCGGTGGTGCATACAGGGCCCTGGGATCGAGCAGTTCATCCAGCAACAGGGGATAGCGGGTCAACTGATCGCTGATCCAGGAGCTCGCCTCGCACAGCTTCACCAGCTGCGACAGCGCCAGCGGGTTCTCGACCAGCAGCGACAGGTACACCGAGCGGCGCGCGATGGTCTTCACGAGCTGCAGCGCGCGGGGCAGTGACGGATCCGGTGCGTCGAGTTCGGCCAGCGCACCCAGCAGCAGCGGCATCAGCCGGTCCAGGCGCTGCCGCCCCGTCTCCGAGAGGCTGCGCGTGACCGGGCTGTCGCGCAGGGCCTGGATCCCGTCGCACGCGGCCTCGGGGTCATTGAACCCCATGTCCGCAAGCAGCGGCAGCGCCTCCTGTTTATCCAGTTCCATCGACCAGAGCCGACCGATCATCCGCGTGCGCCGCCCCCCGGGGGTGCCCTCGAGGGCCTCTCCGTCTTCGCGCTGGGGTGCCGAGAAGACCTGTTCGAAATGTGCCTGTACCCGTCGCTGTTCCCGCAGCAGGGCCGTCTCGAAGGACGCCTCGTCAGCGAAGCCCATGGCGAGGGCGAGCCGTGTGCGGTCGAAAGGCCGCGTCGGAAGCCGGTGGGTCTGCTGGTCGTTCTGCATCTGCAGGCGATTCTCGACCCGGCGCAGGAAACGGTAGGCAGTGACCAGCTGCTCCACTGCATGCGGCGGCAGGAGCTGCCGCTCGCCGAGCAGCGTCAGGACTCCGAGCAGGTCGCGGCGCTGCAGTGCTCGATCGCGCCCGCCGCGAATCAGCTGGAAAACCTGCCCCACGAATTCGACTTCGCGGATGCCCCCACCGCCATGCTTGACATCCTCCACCCGTTCCTTGCGCACCGACTCCTCGTTGATCATGCGCTTCAGCTCACGCAGGTTCGCGAAGGCGCCGTAGTCCAGGTAGCGGCGATAGATGAACGGACGCAACTTCTCCATCAGGCGTTCGCCGGCGGCCGGATCGCCCGCAATCACACGGGCCTTGATCAGCGCGTAGCGTTCCCATTCGCGCCCGTGCGCCTGGTAGTAGTCTTCCATCGCGTCGAAGTGCATCACCAGAGGCCCGGAGTCGCCGAAGGGCCGCAGGCGCATGTCGACCCGGTAGCAGAAGCCCTCGGGTGTCGCGTCGGCCAGCGCCGCGATCAGCGAGCGCCCGAGGCGCTGGAAGAATTCCTGGTTCTCGATGCTGCGGCTCCCGTCGGTGACGCCGGGATGCCAATAAGCGAAGATCAGGTCGATGTCGGACGAGAAATTCAGCTCCGCGCCGCCGAGCTTGCCCATCCCGAGGACGACCAGCGACTGTGCCGCACCCTCGTGGTCACGGGGGGTTCCGTAGCGTTCCCGAAGCCTTCCGTCCAGCCAGCCGAGCGCCCCATCGATCAATGTCTGCGCAAGGCGCGTGAGGTCGTGCATCACTTCGTCGAGCTCCGCCTCACCGAGCAGGTCGCGCCAGGCGATCCGCACCAATTCCCGGTGGCGCAGCTCGCGCAGGCAGGCCTTCAGCGCGGTCTCGTCGGTGACCGCGTTCAGCCGTTCCCGAAGCCAGCCATGCACCTCCTCGTCGCAACGCGAGGGCATAAGACCTTCGCCATCGAGGGCGTCCAGCACGTACTCCGGGTGCCGCAGGGCGATCTGCGCGACGTAGTCACTGCACAGGAAGACCAGCCCCGCCCCCGGAATGTCGCCGGGGCGAGCGGGCGCGCGTTCATGGAACTCGTCGAGCAGGGAGGCCGCGCGCTCACGCGCCGCGGAAGGGAGGGATTCCAGCGGGATTGACGACGTGGCGTTCATCGCGCAAGCCTACCAGCCCCACCGCCTCGGGGTGAACACAAAGCGGCTTGCGCGCCAATGCGCCTCTTGACTGAGACACGGATACGAATAACAATACTTCTCGTTCGTCACTTGCGAACCAACCCTGATCTTGGAGTTACATACATGTTCCGAAACACCCTCAGACTCCTCGGGGTCGCCGCGCTCGGCAGCGCACTCGGCATGCCCGTCTGGGCCAGTGCCGAAGGCGAAGTCAACGTGTACTCGGCCCGCCAGGAAAACCTGATCAAGCCACTGCTGGACGACTTCACCCGGGATACGGGCATCCAGGTCAACCTCCTGACCGGACGTGCCGACGAACTGCTCCAGCGGCTGCGTCTGGAAGGCCGCAACTCCCCGGCCGATGTACTGATCACCGTGGACGCGGGCAACCTCAACCGGGCCAAGGAAGCGGGAGCGCTGTCTCCGATCGAGTCCAACGTGCTCGATGAGCGTGTCCCGGAGAACCTCCGCGACGTCGACGGCTACTGGTACGGACTTTCCTCGCGGGCGCGCCCGATCATGTACAACAAGGACACGGTCGATCCCTCCGAACTGTCGACCTACGAGGCCCTGACAGACCCGAAGTGGCGTGGCCGCATCTGCATCCGTTCCTCATCGAACATCTATAATCAGTCGATGGTCGCTTCGATGATCGCGACCACCGGGACCGAGGCCGCGAGCGAGTGGGCGAATGGGATCGTCGCGAACCTTGCGCGGCCGCCGCAGGGCGGGGACCGCGACCAGATCCGCGCGGCCGCTGCCGGTGTCTGCGACATCGCGATTGCCAACACCTACTACATTGGCGGAATGCTCGCGGGCGATGACCCCGCCCAGCGCGCGGTGGCGGAGCAGCTCGGCGTGTTCTTCCCGAACCAGGACGACCGCGGAACGCACGTGAACATCAGCGGTGCCGGCGTCACCCCGCACGCGCCCAACCGCGAGAACGCGATCCGGCTGATCGAGTACCTGACCACGGAAGAGGCCCAGCGCTGGTACGCCGAGGTCAACCAGGAGTATCCCGTACGTCCCGGGGTGCCGGCCAGCGAGATCCTGCAGGGTTTCGGGGATTTCAAGGCCGACAGTCTGAACCTGTCCCTGCTGGGTGAGTACAACGCGGAGGCCGTCCGCATCATGGACCGGGCGGGCTGGCGCTGATCCGAAGCGGAGTCGGCATCCATGTTTCCGG